>JACNIV010000209.1 GCA_014382915.1 Candidatus Cloacimonadota bacterium
GACATGGTATGTTACCGCTTCTGGCAGAAAGTAAAAGAGCTTTTATTGTGGTAAAGATCATAAACCTGTCAGTAGGATTACTTGTTGGATATATTGGAATTCTATCCGGATGGTAATAATAAAAAATAAAAAATTAGCAAATAAAATAAATCAGGAGAGATCATGAAAACATTAATCGCTATTCCAACTACAAATGGAATGCTCAGTCCTCATTTCGGACATTGTGAAAAATTCGTTATATTTACTGCTGATGATGGAAAGATCGTTAAAGAAGAAGCTGTGATTCCACCAGCACATGAACCCGGTGCTTTTCCAGCCTTTCTTAGAAATCTGGGAGTGAATGCTATTATTGCTGGAGGGATGGGTAGTAGAGCGCAACAGCTTTTTACTCAGAATGATATTCAGGTAATTATTGGTGTGCAGGAATCAGAACCTAAAGAGCTTGTAGAACAATATCTTCTTCAAACTTTGCAAAGCGGCACAAATTTATGTGATCATTAATTCAAATGTGGAGCAGCCCAGCTGCTCCATTTGTTTTTCATCTAAACTTTCTGGTATCCCCCCGAACTAACAGCAGTTCTCAAGATATGTCATTTAAAAACAATAAAATAAAACATAGAAAAGACATTAACAACCAGTTGCAAAGAGATTCTATATAATATTAATTTTGATCATCATGGATGAATAGAAAATTATTAGAACTTGAACTATATTCTTTTTCTTAAATCCGGCATAAAATAAATTGCGTGAAGAAATTGGTAATAAGCAAGCGTTAAGAAAAATCTTCTGCTTGAGTTGTTTTCTAATTTTCTCGTATCAAAGCCCCAGCTTTGATATGCATTTCTTTTTTTTAGAGGCTACCAAGCTGGGGCTTGGTAACCAGAGTGTAGAAAATAACGAGTTAAGATTTTTTAGTGATGTTTGCTAATTTTAGTAATTTATATTCGCAGGGAGTTTCTTGTCCGCCGTAGCTTTAGTGGAGGAGGATTCTTTGAGAAGCCTGTCCGGCTCAGACGGATTTCTTTTGTCGGTACAAAAGAAATGACGACCAATGTGTACCAGCCTTAATCTGGAAAATCTTCTCACTATTTTATAGAATAAAAAGAACAAAATGATTTTGAAATTTTTTCGGGGGATACCTGCATCTATACTTTTCCTTGACACTCATCCCATAAATTTATTTCCTAATGCCCCGATGGAGATATAATGAGTGATAGAAACATAGCTATAATCACCGCTGGTGGAATTGGTAAAAGACTGATAGGTCAAACTAAAAAACAATTCATAAAAATAAAAGGGCGTCCTTTATTATTCTGGACAGTAGATAAATTTGTATTTCATGAAGAGATCGATGAAATAATTATTACTCTACCACAAGATGAGATCGACGTATATTCCAAACTTATTATGGAAGAATATCCACAAAAAAAAATAAAGCTCATTCCCTGTGGTAATCTGCGACAGGATTCAGTTTATAATGCTCTTCTCGCCTGTCCGGAAAACACTTTGTATGTACTCATTCATGATGCTGTAAGACCATTCGTTACAAAAAAAGAAATTTCCCAGCTATTGGTTTTAGTAAAAGAAAAACAGGTTGTGATTCCCATTTCAAAAATAAAAAATACAGTCAAACAAATTGAGAATGGAAGGATCGTTAACACTGAACCAAGAGAAAACCTAGCAAGCGCTTTAACTCCACAGGTTTTTTCTTATGAACTTATCATGGAATGCCATCGGAAAGCAAAAAACGAAAAATTATATTTCACAGATGATGCGGCTATTCTGGAACACTTTGGATACGATGTATGGGTTTTGGAATGTGGTGAGCATAATTTCAAGATCACCGATTCCTACGATATGAAGATCGCCAAACACATCATTGAAAATGATATTCTATCGGAAGATAATTCATGAATTTGCACTGGTTGAAGAAAATGGAAATAAAAATACCGTTACCGATCTTTGGTATTGGTTGCGGAGTGCTGGGTTTAAGTTTAGCAAAAGTTTCTGTGAATATAGGGAAATATGCTTCAACTTTGTTAAAATCGCTGGAATACCGGGGATACGATTCTACCGGCGCTGTATTCCAGAAAGATAATATGGAAGTTACTCTCCTGAAAGATGTGGGTGCGCCCAGCACACTGGTCAAGACTTTGGGTATTGAAGAGCAGGAAGGAAAAATATTCTGCGGGCAGGTCCGCTGGGCTACTTTTGGCACTGTTACAAAGAAAAATACCCAACCACATATTGTGAAATGTAAAAAATACATCTATGGTGCACATAACGGCAACATCACCAATACAGGGGAACTCAAAAAGTTCCTGCTTTCCGAAGGACACAATGTTGTTTCCGATAACGATGGAGAAATGCTGGTCCATACTGTTGAACATTATTTTGATAATGAACTGGATAAAATTCCCATAGATAATCAAAATAAACCGTTGATCAGAAAAAAATGTATGCGAACAGCTATTGCAAAAGCAGCAGTGAAAATGGTGGGTTCGTATGCTGCAATAATAGTAGATCCATTCATCGAAACCAGCTACGCAATTAAGGATGGCAGCAGTCTTTATTTTGGAATCGGTGAATTGGACGGTCAGAAATTCGGTTTGGCTTCTTCCGATTTAACAGCAGTTCTTAAATTCACCAAAAACCTGGTCAACTTGCGACAAGGTGAGTTTATAGAATTCAGTAAGGATAAATACAATATCTATGCCTTTAAAAACCTCAAAATTAAGCAACCGGGAAAACCCGACATCATTTACAAAGCTGGAGATATTATTCATAAAGATCCTGTCCATTCCAAATTGCGGGCTGAAGACACTGAACTTATTCCCCCTTATAAATACTTTATGGAACAGGAAATACATGCCGAGATAGAATCTTCCGGAAAATTGGTGAAGATTTTTACAGGAGGTTCAAATACAGGACGTAGAATGTTGAACCTTTTGAAAAAAGAAAAAATGATGACCGATATGAAAGATCTTTGCTCCAGAATTTTAAAAGTAGATGATTTTAATTCCCAGCAAAAGTTATTTATTAAATTCTGTTCTTCCCCAAAGGCTGATGAATTCTTCCAGAAAGTAAAAGAAAATTATACAGCCATTTAGAATCAATTGGTAAAAAAAGATTTTGAAAAAAAGTATTTCTTTTCCAATGATAAGAACCTGTTCATAGAGCTACTAAACTCGCATTTTGATAAGAAATGTCTGCTTGTTTCCAAAGCTCTCGATTCAATTTCAGAATATAACGATGTAATTGATTTCCAGAGGAGTGTTAAAGATTTCCTGAAACTGATAGATAACACCTATAAAAACAGCCGGAATATTTATACAGTTGCTTGTGGAACCTCTTACCATGCAACTCTGGTTGCCGCACTTTTCTTCAATGAAATTGCCAACATAGAACTTTTCCCCATCCTACCGGGAAATTTTCGTGGACGATATTCAAAAAGCCTGCGGAATAATGATGTTATCATAGGTGTTTCCCA
>JACNIV010000210.1 GCA_014382915.1 Candidatus Cloacimonadota bacterium
CCTCCTTCTTTTTTCTATGAAGTTCAGGTCACTATAGCTGGAAATATTAACAGCAATTTTTAGATATTTAGCAGCTTTTGAATTTGAAATTTCAACTACTTTTTCTAATTTCTGAATGTCTAGTATTTCCGAAAAATCATGATATGACAGTATCAGGTTTTGGGCGGGAATATCCTGATTTTTATATTGTGAAAGTTCATAATCGACCAGGCAATCAAATTTATTTATCACTTTCCCGTAGAATTCAGTTTTCTCTTTGCGGGGTATTTGTTTTACTCCACCTTCCGAGATATCCCTGACAGTAATTATAGTTTTTGAATTGATATATTTTTCCGGTAATTTTTTATATTCGGAATTATAATCGAGCCGGTATTCAATCCATTCCAGTCCGGTTCTTTTTACCTGATCTTCTAGGAAAGCATTATTTAAGTAGGGAATAGATAATATCAGCATTGAACTTTTTTGCTATTTTCAAGAATGATTTTCCAGAGAGTTGAGACCTGTTTTTCACTAAAACCCCAGGTTCTTGCCTTTAGTTTTAGTTTTTCAAGTAATTCTTTTTCCCTGTTTTTATCTTCGATCTTCAGGTTTTTTTTTTTCTTATATTCACCTATCAGTTTGGAAATTTCCTGTCTTCTAAATAGTCCAATTAATATATCTTCATCGATCTTATCGATGGCTTCGCGGAAATCATTAATCTCTAATTGTGCGTTATCGATAAGTTTCTGATAGCTGATAGCATCGGCTAGAACCAGTTTGATCATTGCCTCAGCTACCGGAATAATTCTGGGAATTATGCATGTATCGTGTCTTCCACTTGATTTGAATATAACCTCTTCACCTGTATGGGAAATGGTTTTTTGCTCAATATTAATGGAAGAGGTTGGTTTAACTACAAACCTGAAAATAATGTTTTGTCCTGTACTTATTCCACCCAAAATGCCACCGCTGTGATTTGATAAGAATCCTTCTTTACTCATCTGGTCATTGGCTTGACTTCCTTGTAGCTCTGCCAGGATGAAACCATCTCCGAATTCTATTCCTTTTACAGCTCCAATAGATAAAATTGCTTTAGCAAGATTGGCATCGAGTTTTTCAAAAACAGGATCACCCAGACCGGCTGGAATATTCTCTATTTTCACCTCTACAATTCCACCGATTGAATCCCCGGAATTTTCTATTTTTTTGAGGTATTCTATAAGTTCATTGTAATTATTCCGATCAAGCCAGTTGATTTCATTTTGGAATGAAGTATCAATATTTGAACTTTCAAACTTACCGATTTTAACCGGATAGATTTTTATGGTTATATCTTGCAGAAGATGATCAATCATTCCGGAAGCTGCAACCCGGGCTATCGTTTCCCGCCCGGAAGCTCTTCCACCTCCCCGATAATCGTATATCTTGAATTTCTGGAATAAAGAGAAATCAGCATGTCCGGGGCGAAAGATGTTCTTTAAATTCTCATAATCTTCAGGTTTTGCATCTTTATTATAAACCACCATGCAGATAGGCATGCCTGTAGTCTTTCCTTCCAATACTCCGGATAGAATTTGAATGCGATCTTCTTCTTTCCTGCCGGATGCAAACCTTTTATTTCCGGGTTTTCTGGCGTCCAGGGCCTTCTGGATCTTTACCAATGGAAATTTTATACCTGGCTTGATATCTTGTATAACAACACCGATAGCAATGCCATGGCTTTCACCGAAAGTTGTAATTCCTAAATAATTTTCCCAGGAATTTGATTTCATAACATAATTCCTTATAATAAATTTCTCAGTTGAGGTTCAATTTATTATCTCTCGTGTCAATCATTTTCGACTTACTTAAAAGATAAATTGACAACTTAAAGCGATTTATTTCTCATCGCATCACAAGTAGGTGAAGGAGGTGTAATGAATCCTGTTTTTCTTGCGGCTACTACAGAGATCGCCAATAAGACCAATATGCTCTCAATTGCTGCTAAAGGTGGTTTTTTGATGATCGTACTTTTACTCATATCTTTTTTGGGATTGATCATCATCATTGAAAGGCTTTTAAAATTCCGAAATGCACAAAAGGACGAAGAAGAATTCCGCCAGGAAATTTACGGTTACCTGAACAACCGGCAATATGAGAAAGCTATTCAGGTTTGCGAAACCCGCAAAAACAGCCCATTTGCAGTAGTTCTGGGCAAAGCGGTGGAGAGTATAGATAAAAACATATCTGAACTCAAAGAAATAATTGAAGCAGCCATAAAAAAAGAGATACATCAACTGGAAAGAAATCTGGGAACAGTAGCTACTTTTGCAGCCATCGCACCCCTTATTGGTTTTCTGGGAACGGTAACCGGTATGGTAAAGGTTTTCATGAAAATTGGTGGAACAGGCGGTGGCGTGGATATCAGCTTGCTGGCTAACGGCATCTGGGAAGCATTGATCACCACAATTGGTGGTTTAACTGTGGGTATCATCATGATCTTATTTTATAATTACCTGGTAGGAAAACTGGAAGATCTTGCTCAACAACTGGAAGAGAATTCAAATGAATTCATTTTCAGTTTCAGGAGAATCAAGGATGAAAATTAGCGTTCGGAAGAAAAGGATATCCACTGTAACTTTGATCTCTTTTACCGATGTTATTTTCCTGCTTATTATCTTCCTGTTGATCTCATCCAATTTCATTACTCATTCCGGGATTAAAGTTGATCTGCCCGGTTCCAGTTCTCAGCAGAATGAATTCAATAAAAATATCAGTATTACTTTAACAAAAAATGAAGAGATATACATCGACAACGAATATGTATCCTGGGAAGAGTTACCGGAAATTCTTAATCGTAAATTGATCGATGATCCGGAACAAGTGGTGGTAGTACGAGCAGATAAGGATATTGCATTAAAGAAAGTGGTAAAACTTTTAGATCTGGCAAAACTTTCGGGAACGAATCGCTTTTTCATTGCCACCGAGATCGAATATACGGAAGAAAATGAGTGAAAGAAAAACAGCTTTCCTGGGTTCGGTAGTATTTCATCTTTTAATTATTCTGGCAGCCTTTCTAATCCAACTGACCATCCTTCCACAAAAGATATTCAAACGAATTGAGATCATCGAATTCGGATTTAATGAATCACCAAATAATGAAAGATTTATCTCTCCTCGTTCGCAGTTATCTCGTACTTCCGAATCTTATGAAAGCGCACGAAAAAGCAATCTTATACCCAAAAAAGTGGAATTACCAAAAAGTTATACGGAGTCGGATGAACCGATTTATGTTCCTCAACATAAAGAAACCGCTTACAATCAGATCGACTTAAATGATAAGATTGGGCAAAAAACTTTCAAGTCTGATCTTGCGGAAGATAATGTAACAACTATCTCGGAATCTGAAATTGAAGAAGCGGTCGCAGTTGCGAACGAGGATTATCTGAAATCGCTTACAAATAGACTCTTTGGAGAAACCGGGGCAGATTCTCCCTACATCCTGGAAGGGGAGATTACCAACCGC
>JACNIV010000211.1 GCA_014382915.1 Candidatus Cloacimonadota bacterium
TATGATCTTTTATTGAAAATGCTAAGAGATAATCCTCTTAAGTTGTCATGAACCTAAAAAATAGACGAAATAGTAGGTATGCCACGGGCTGTAGCCCACTTCAGCTTTCTTGTAACTTGACAATGAAGTGCCACTTGTTCGGCTACTATTCTTACACTAAACGTTGTAAGAAAGTGAAAAAAACTCTACATAAAAGATAATCTAGTGAAAAATAAAATTGAGAATAGTTTTCTGAATCAAGAAGAAATAAAATCAATAAGATTACAATTCATTAAAGAGCTAAAAGACAATCTTGATTTTATCAATGAACCTGTTATTAATAATTCGATATGGACATATCTAGACCAAGCAGAAAAAAAAATTGTAAATACTAATTCAAAAATTAAAAAATCTAGAGCAGATATTTCTTGGAAACTGATAAAGAAAGAATTTGAAATTGACAAAACAATATTAAGTAAAAGGTTAAATAAATTCATCAAAGATGATTTTAAAAGAGGAATAATATTAAGAGATATTGGAAATGCACACTCCCTATTGAATTTTGGATTTTATAAAGAATCTGTAATAATATCAGGTGGAGTAATTGAAGAAATATTACGATTATATCTACTTTCAAAACAGATACAATCAGCAAATACATTTAATGACTATATCAAAAGTTGTGAAAATAACAATTTATTAAAATCTGGAATTAGTAGATTAAGTGATTTTTTAAGGGAATTCAGAAACTTAGTTCATTTGGAAAGAGAAAAGACAAAGGTCGATACATTGAAGATTTCTATTGCCAAAAGTGCAGTATCTTCAATTTTTACTATTATTGAGGAAATAAACAAATGAAAAAAACACCTGCTTACAACAATGACTAAAAATTCATAGCCACTCTTCAGTCTGGCAACGCTTTTTATGCCAAACCATTATAATATCTCCGCCCCTCCTCACAACCTTGTAAACCGTTGAAACGGTTTAAGTTACAAAACCATTCGGAAGATCTGTGACCATTCAGAAGGTTTTTCATAGCGTTGTCATTCTCAACTTTCCTGCTCCGTTGAATAATGGGGATTGGAAATCTATTAATCATTTAGATTCCTGTTTTCACGGGAATGACAGAACAATAAGGTGGGAATGATAAACTCTATTTCAAGCATCCCCAGAAAACCAACAGTAGTTCTTAAAATATCTCGTTGAAAAACAATAAAACACGAGAAAGCCGTTAAAAGTAGTTGCAAAGAGATTCTACATAATATTAATTTTGTACATCGTGCGAGGAATAGAAAATTATAACCTGCAGTGCATTCTTTTTCTTGAAATCGACATAATATGAATTACGTTAAGAAATTGGTAATAAGCAAGCGTTAAGAAAAATCTTCTGTTTGAGTTGTTTTCTAATTTCTTTCATAGATTCTACTTAGAAAATAGCGAGTTAAGATTTTTTAGTGGTGTTTACCAATTTTAGCAATTTATATTCGCCGGGAGTTTCTTGTTCGCCGTAGCTTCCTCCCTCCGTCCGGCAGCTGCCGGACTGCGGAGGACGGGTTAGCGGAGGAGGATTCTTTGCTTCATTTCTTTTGTCGGTACAAAAGAAATGAAGGTCAATGCTTGCAAATTCTATTTTCCTTGACGATATTCTTTCCAAAATTCGATTGAATGAAATTAATTTTATGGAGAAAAGAACTATGAAAAAATTCGGTTTGCTTATTATCCTCATCATTTCATTTTCCTCAATACTATTTGGAAATATTGTAATAGACCAAGCACTAATCGATACACTAACCGTAAAAGCATTGAAAAATATCGAACCGCTGCCTGAGGATGTTCAAAATATCTACAAATCTTACGTAGAAAAATATCCCGACGGAATTATGGCTTATCTCATTTCAGCAGAAGACAGCTCGATCCTGTGGGATGCAAATCCGGAAGATATACTTTCCAATTACATCGAACTCAAAAAATTGCTCGAAATGGAAGATCATGATTATTCACCTGAATTCTTTCTTTCCTACATCGCCAAGATAACCGCTTCTCATGAGCAGATAACTCCCTATCAAAAAGTTTTTGCCGAAACAGGTCTGCTATCTTTTGTTACAGATTTCCCTGATAGAGAAGAGCGAATAAGAGAAGTGAACCTGTGGTGCAGAGAACGGATAACGTTTATCTCCACTTCCGGCAGGAATCAAAACCCGATTACTATTCAGCAGAAAAGCAATATCGGCAGATGTGGCGAGATGCAGGTTTTTTTTATTTCTGCCTGCCGAACAATAGGAATTCCCGCCAGACCTGCCTGGACGCCGTGGTGGGGACATATGGATAACAACCACGCCTGGACGGAAGTATTCGTTGATGGAAAGTGGTATTATGTGGGAGCTGCGGAACCGGATTATAATCTTAATTCCACCTGGTTTTCAAGTGCGGTAAATAAAGCTCTTCTCGTTCTGGCTCGCAGCACTTTCCCTGACAGCACGGAAGAAGTTGTTTCAAGGTCATCCGGGAATAATTATATAAATTCAACTTCGTTTTACCAGGACACAAGAAAGGTGAAGTTCACTGTAGTTGACAGCACCGGAAATCCTGTTCCCAAAGCTGTAATAAATATTATGGCTTTCAATTTCTCAATGCTGCGCACTCTTCTGGGAATCAGAGTTGACAGCACCGGAACCAAAGAGATCACCATCGGGAAAGGCGGCTTCCTGGCAATCGCCCGTAAAGACAGTCTGTTCGATTACAAAGTAATTCCGTTTGATGATGTATCCAATGAATTCCAGTTTACTTTGCAAGAACGAACCTTGGAAAGTGAAGATTTCGTTTTCCAATTTCCAGATGTGAAAACAGAAAGGAAGGAAGAGCCGGAATTCTTTAAAGAAAGAAAAAAACAGATCGTAGAAAAATATAATGAAAGAATAAAGAATTTCCAGTCCACCCCTATCCCTGAATATGCTCCAGAAGCGGATTCTAACTTTGTGGAGATTTTCGAGAATTGCAGAAATAACAAACAACCTCTCCTTGATTTTGTAATTATCAATCCTGATATTCCGGAAAACTTCTGGGAGCAAATCAGTTCGGTGGATGTGAAATTTTTCTGGGAAGCATCTGTAACTCAATGGCAGAATCTGTTTGATTTTTATTTGGAACTAAAAGATAAAGAGCTATCGGACACAAAGTGGAAAACCCTGCTTGAACCCAGCGTATTTTTTGAGGTTCTACCACAGGTTAGCGTTCCAGAGAATCTAACAAAATGGAAAGATATTTCTGCATCGGAAGCTATTCCGCAAATTATTGAAGAACTGCAAAACCTGCATAAGATCGAAGAAGATTCAGCTTCGGAAGGACTGCTTTCCCTGGATAAAATGCTGAAAGCGGAATTCCTGCAGGATTATAATTTTAAAACATTAAGCTGTTACGTTCTAAAAGCAAACCACATCCCTGCCCAATACACCCGCATTCCTTCCACGATAATGGTGATGGCAGATTCGGTTTGGCAG
>JACNIV010000212.1 GCA_014382915.1 Candidatus Cloacimonadota bacterium
GCCATCGTCTTTCAAGGCTATTGTATTAGCTTCTTCAAAATACTTCTCAGCATTGAAAAACGTGTTATAATAAACGCATCCAGTTATCATCAATAGAATTATGAATAACAGCAGAACTAGTTTTCGTGGCAATGCATCTCCAATTAAAATCTATGGATTTTTACATTATCAATCAGAATATTGGAATCGATTAGCTTTTTCATTTTCAGGATATCCACTTTAATAAGTTTGTAATTCTCCGATTTCTTCTTCTACAGTATGCAGTATGTCTCTATTTTTTACAGTTTCCATCATATTATTATGATCATCGAAAAGTGGTCTATCTACATCCAGATGTTCAACAACTTTTCTCACAGCTTTATGAGCTGCCCGGGTTCCTTTCCCGGGTTTGAAATCTCTGAAATCTAGTGCTTGTGCAGCAGCAATGAATTCTATTCCAAGAATACCATAAGCATTATCGAGGATCTGTCGTGTTTTTAGAGATGTGTTCATTCCCATACTTACAAAATCCTCCTGATCGGCAGCCGCAGGAATTGACTGACAGGAAGCAGGAGTTGAAAGGATCCTCTGTTCAACTATCATCATATCTGCCGTATATTGGCTGAGCATATGCCCGGAAAACATACCAGCACCTTTTGTTAAAAAGGCAGGCAGACCAACACTCAAAGCAGGATTTAACAGGCGGTTAAGACGTCTTTCGGAGATAACGCAAACCATAGTGATACAGGCTCCCAGCATATCTACAGGAACACTGATAGGAGAACCCTGGAAATTTGCTCCAGTAAGTACGATCCCATCATCAGGAAGGAATAGCGGATTATCCCCAACTCCGTTAAGTTCAATTTCGATCTGACTTCTTGTCCATCTTAATTGGTCAATAGCTGCACCGATTACCTGAGGTGTGGAACGCATACTATAGGCATCCTGAACTCTTACTTTCATTCCTTTAAGGAGGTCAGAATCGGCGATCATTTTTTGAATATTTTTTGCACATGTAACAGCACCCTGGAAACCTCGGAGTTTATGAAGTCTTTCATCATAAGGTTTCATGTTGGCCATTAAAGCTTCGAGTGTCATTGTAGCAGCAATTTCCGCTTGTTTGAAAAATCTTTCTGTTTCGTAGATTATCAAAGCAGCAATACCGGTTAGCAAATTACTGCCATTAATACAGGCAAGACCGTCCCTTGCTTTAAGCTCGGGTATTTTAATGCCGGCTTTTTCCAAAGCAACTTTTCCCGGAAGGCGTTCACCTTTGTAAAATGCTTCACCTTCGCCCATCATGAGAAGAGCGATCTGGCTCATTGGTGAAAGGTCTCCACAAGCCCCTACACTGCCTTTTTCGCATACAACAGGCGTTACGCCTTTATTCAGCATTTCCACAAATGTCTTAGTGATAATCGGACGACAACCCGAATTGCCGTTGGCATGAACATTGATCCTGCCAAGCATAGCTGCACGTACATGCTCGATAGGACAGGGTTTTCCAATGCCCGCTGCGTGATTATAGATCAGATATTTCTGGAATTGTTCGATCTGCTCGTTATTTAGAACGACTTCCGAGAACTCTCCAATTCCAGTATTCACTCCATACATTATCTCGCCTTCTTCGATCTTCTCCTCGATAAATATTCTGCACTTTTGAATTCTTTTCAGTGCATCCGGATGAAGTTCCACCTTTTCATTACGATGGGCTACATTATACATATCTTCAATGGTCAGGTTTTTCCCGGTAATAATCACAGCCATGTTAAAATTCTCCTCAGTTATTTTTTTAAAAACTATATTTTATCGAGATCAGTGGATCCATGTTACTATTAAATTCAATCCCTGCCTGCAGTCTTTTCAGCTTGGAATTAATCCGCAGGGAATTTATAGCGCTTATAAGATGATTAACAATAATAGCACCTACAAAGGTTTTAGCATAATCATTATATTGAGTGATCCTCTTTTGCAGGATCGCAAATTCATGTTGTTTGTCATCATCATCCCATTGCCAGAAATATTCAGCGGGATAAGCATTTGCGTTTATATATGCAGTTTGAGCTTCCAGATCGTCAGGATAAAGATTTTTTGCTAATTCTACAATATAAGCATTATATCCACCGGTTTCATAGCCTGAGCTGTCGTATCTTTTCAAATGAAAGAAATACTCGTTGGAATAATCCGTATTCGGATCTATATGTGCAAATTTAACAGCATAATTAAAAGAAGCTTTGTCCTTCAGATCTGCCTCTTCCAAAAAATAATAACGAGTAGACCAGAACAACAATTCAGAAGTTAGTAAGATATAACCCGAACTATTTTTTTGAGATAATTCACCCCAACCCGGGATCAGCAAAGACCTGAAAAAATATTTCCTGCCTGCATTTTCCTGGCCAAAAAGTGTGGAGAAAATAATCAGGAATATTAGAATAATTACAACTTTTGTTTTAGAAACGGTATTCATAATTTATTTCCATTCCTCTTTTTTTATAATCGGGCTTAAAGCTCAATTGTCCCAGGTATTTCCCGCTTCTATTCAATTTTTTCACCGAAACAGCAGAATCTATCATACTGACAATACGGTTTAATATGGCTGCTGCCATAGCGAATTTTGTATAGATCTCGAAATCTTGTTTATTACGACGTAACTCTCTGTATTTAAACCAGTTTCTATTTGTTTCCCAATTCCATACTTGATCCTCCGGGATCAGATAAGTCTCCAGGTATTCTTCATAACCCAGCGGATCGTTATTATAGATCAGGAAATGATTTCGCGCATCACGGATGATAGCTTCATTATAGTTATCGCTGCTTATATAATCCTGAATCATTTGATAATATAAATCTTCCTGGTCTTTGGGAACATCTGCCACAGAGAAAGCAAATTGTTTATAAGAAGCTACTGCCCATTTGGTTTCAGCTTTCAATCGAAAATATGAGAATAAGATCGCTGCTTCGGAAGTGATGAAAATTGCACCTTTTTTATAGTCCTGGATATAGATCTCACCCAGTCCCGGAGCAATGGCAGAGTAAAGCATAGCCTTGCGCACCGAATATTCTTTACCTGCGAGATTTACCACCAGGATAATTAATAACAGCGTCAGAATAAATCTTTTCATTAATTAAAACCTTTTTGTAAGGAATATCCCAGGAGAAAGTTCGTTAGATACAACTACCGGTGCCAGATGTATTTGTAATTTGGATGTATTGGTTATGTATTCCAGATTGTGTCTTCGTGTTAAACGAACAGCATCTATCGCACTTAAGATATGATTAAAGACCAGTCCGAATGAAATGATTTCTGCTGATTGGTAATAATCCCTGGTTTCTCTTCTCATTGCGATGTATTCTGCACGCATTCCGGAATAAAGTCCTTTTTCTACCTCGTAGAGTGGTTCATTTCCAACATAATATTCTGATCCAGGATTAGCTGGCTCTTCCATTCCTTCCCACCATTCCAAACCATTAGCATCATCTTCGAAATCCCATTTAA
>JACNIV010000213.1 GCA_014382915.1 Candidatus Cloacimonadota bacterium
TTCCAGTGGTATCTACTTCTACCAATTGAAAGCAGATGGAGAAGTGAAGCAAACCAAGAAGATGCTGCTGATAAAGTAGGGATAGCTCATTGAGCTGTCCGAAAAGATTCGTTATGAAACAGAAGCTCAGGAAGGAGAGGGCGAAGCATTCAACTTAACACAAGATCTTTCAGACTTGTGTCAAGTTTTGCTCAACAGTTCGCAAGGTTAGATTAAAGGTAAAATTATGAAACTCGCAGTTATCGGTTCAAAGGAATTCACAGATTATTCCAAACTCAAATCTATTCTCGATTCTATATCAGGAATTTCTGTAATCATAAGCGGCGGAGCATCCGGGACTGATACTTTAGCCAGAAAATATGCATATCAACATAATATTAAATTCCTGGGATTCCCACCCGATTTCAAAAAATATGGAAACAAAGCTAAACATATTCGCAATAGATTGATCGTGGAACATTGTGAAAAAGTTATTGCTTTCTGGGATGGAAAATGTGAGGGAACGAGATATACGATGGATTATGCCGAACAACAGGACAAACCGGTAATAGTTATCAAAGTATAGTTCTTTACAAAAAAACTTTACTGATTAATTTCTCATTAATGAAAAAAATTATCATTGGAATTCACGGTTTAAAAAATAAGCCGCCCAGAGAAATTCTGGAAAACTGGTGGAAAAAATCAATCATCGAAGGTTTTTGAAACCACAATTTACCGGAACTTGATTTCCAATTTGAGCTTGTTTACTGGGCAGATCTGAATTATGAAAAACCACTCGATCCACAAATAACCGATAAAAATGATTCTTTGTTTTTAGAACATCCATACGTTCCTGCCACAGATATAGAAGAATCACACGAAGAACATAACCTCCGAAGAAAGGTTCTCGATAAAGTTGAAACAGGATTGGATAAACTTTTCCTGCACGAAAAAGGTATTGGTGGACTGGAAGCTATTGCCGATCTTACCATTCGTCGCAAGTTTATAGATCTGGATATTTACTATCATGGGAAATGCAGGGTAAATGAACAGCAAATAGCCAAAAATGCTTTCCGAAATCGTCTGGCGAAAGTCCTGAAAAAACACAAACGAAAAAAAATACTTCTGATAACTCATTCCATGGGTTCCATTGTTTCCTATGATGTATTAACACAGGTTATTCCCGGAATAAAGATCGATACGATCATTACTTCTGGTTCCCCTCTGGGCCTGCCAATAATAATAAAAAAGATATTGATCGAGCAACATCAAAATATCGAAAAGAATTCCAAACCTTCCACACCACAGAATATTAAAAAAGCATGGTACAATTTTTCTGATCTGAACGATAAAGTTACTATGAATTATAACCTTGCCGATGATTATTCTGCTAATACCCGAGGGGTAATGCCTCAAGATATTATAGTGGATAATAATTACAAATATAATGGACAGAAAAATCCTCACAAAGTATATGGGTATTTGCGTTCGTCTCAGATGGCGGAAGTGATTTATAATTTCCTGAGAAGAAAGGAAAATTTCTTTTCGAGGATTATTCAAAAGACAGGGTTAATGTAAAAAATATTTACTACCAGGAAAATAATCCTTCTTCAATAAATATAACAATTTAGTTTTTTATAAAGTAGAATTTATTTCGATTATTTACAGATAATTCAATTTATCCTTTACAAATTTGTGACGCTAAATTGTTTTTTGAATTGGAATAAAAATAGCATAAAGAGGATAAAATGAAGAAAGTAATTTTTTCCTGTATATTTTTCTGTCTTATCTCACTTCTCTTCTCTCAGAATTTTGAAGGTTTCGAATCCGGGAATTTCTATTCTAATGACTGGCAGTTCGGTGGTTCTGCCGACTGGACAATAACAGCATCGAATCCTTATGACGGATTTTTCTGTGCCCAGGCAGGAGATATAACACACAACCAGACAACCTACTTGTATATAACAATGGAAACCACAGAAACAGGTGATATAAGTTTTTACTGGCGGGTTAGCAGCCAGGAAGATAACGACAGACTCATCTTTTCCCTGGATGGTACAGAAGTGGCAAATATTTCCGGAACTGTTTATTGGGAACTCTACACACTTTCCATTTCTCCCGGGGTTCACACTTTTAAGTGGAGCTATGAAAAAAATTTTGAAACGAATGCAGGTTTGGATAGCGGCTGGTTAGACAGCATTACATTTCCGCCCACCACTACGTATGATAACGATCTGGCTGCAATTTCTTTTACCGGACCGGGCGCAGTATATAGAGGGAATTCAGCGGTGTATAATCTTCATGTAAAGAACTATGGAGTAAATCCACAGGATAATTATACACTGAAACTGATACGGGAAGGCGGCATTGAACTGGATGTTCTGAATGTAACGGAAACAATTGCTTCGGAAGAGGATATTATCCTTCCGCTGGTGTGGATTGTTCCGCCGGATGAACCAGCTTGTGTTACCTATGTTTACGGTGAAATCGAGCTCGTCGGTGACGAAGATCCTTCCAATAATATTACGGATAATTTAAGTGTGCTGGTCATAGAATTGGGTCTGGTGGAAATACGGGTGGGGACAGGTAATCATCAGACAAGCTGGTATCCTCTGAATTTTGCTTTCAGGAACAACCTTTCCGAGACCATTTATTTTCCTACTGAAATTCCTTACACCGGTTTAATACATGCAATTTCCTATTATAATAACTTTGATAATTATGTAGGCAGCAAGCAAATACGCATCTGGATGGGAAATACAGCACAATCCACTCTTACAAATGGTTGGATACCTGCCGGAGCATTAACCGAGATGTTTAACGGGTACATAAATTTTCCTTCCGGCATGAACACGATTATGATCCCGTTCGATAATCCTTTTACTTACCAGGGCAGCAACCTGGTGGTGATGGCAAACCGGGTGTGGGATACACAAACATACAGCCTGAACGATGAATTCTTTGAAACGGTGGAAACTCTATATTATGACAGAACACGGGCTGTGAATAGTAACACAATCACTATAAACCCCACTAATCCACCAACAACAAGTTATTTATTCAGCAGGTTCCCCAACACATCCTTCTATATGGAGATCACAGGACTGGGAGTGATCGAAGGGACAGTATACGACGATGTGGGTAACTCCATTACCGGAGCCCAGATAACCATAACCGAAACCCAGATATCTACTGTCAGTAATGGAGCAGCTTTTTACAGGTTCGGAAATGTACTGGCAGGTTCTTACACACTTACTGCTTCCTGCTATGGGCATGAATCTCAGTCACAGCCGGCGGTAGTTGTGGAAGATAATACAACTTACCTCGATTTCAATCTTGTGCCGTTTGGAACGGTTGAAGTAAGCGGACACGTGGTGGGCAGCGATGATCCTGAAACAGGACTGGAAGGTGCCTTTGTAATTATGGTGGGAGATGAAGTATATCAAACTGCAACCGATGAAAATGGAGATTTC
>JACNIV010000214.1 GCA_014382915.1 Candidatus Cloacimonadota bacterium
ATCTCTACAAATTACAGACAGAGAGTTTTGTTGAATTAAAGAAGATGCTGTTATTAAAATAGCTTGATCAAACTTTGAAAAAGTTTAGTAGAGAGAATCACCTCATCCGAGCAGCAAAGCTACCCACCTTCTCCCAGACGGAGAAGGAGATTAGAACAAAACCTTGAACCCAAAACCCTAAACCCAGAACCTTGAACCTTTTCGACGGTTATTTATTTCTTGACTCTATCGGTTGACTTAGACTTTTCAAGATATAATTTTAAGGAAATTATAGAAAATGAATATTTTATTTTTTCTTCTGCTTTTTATTGTTGGTATTGTCGCTGGATTTATAAATACTCTGGCAGGAGGCGGATCAACCCTGGTTCTGCCGGTACTCATATTATCTGGTATTCCTTCACCGATAGCCAATGCCACGAACAGGGTAGCTATTTTAATGCAGAATCTTACCGGTACTCACCACTTTCATAAACATGGTAAACTGAAAGTGAAGCCTGTTCTGCATATTACTCTGGCTGCTATTATCGGCTCCATAGTGGGTTCGATGTTTGCCATTAAAGTAGATTCTGCGACCTTTGATAAAATATTGGGAGTAGTATTCATTTTGATTCTACTATTGATGCTGCATCATAAAAAGCAAAAACAGGTTACTTCTCGATTGTTTCCCCGCTGGTTAGAATTTCTTATCTTTCTGGCTGTAGGATTCTATGGTGGTTTCATCCAGGTGGGAATTGGTTTCATCCTTCTTGCTACCCTTAACCTGATAGAGAATTACGACCTGGTCAATGCTAATGCTGTGAAAGTATTTATTGTGTTGTGTTATACGGTTTTTGCTGTAATTATCTTTGCAATTTCGGGAAAAATTCTCTGGGTACACGGACTCGTTTTGGCTTGTGGTAATAGTCTGGGAGCTTACCTGGGTGTAAAAGCTGCCATAAAAAAAGGTGAGAAAGTTGTAAAAATAGTTCTGGCAGTTGCTATTACCATTGCCTGTTTGAAGCTGTTCGGAATTTTGAAATTGATTGGATTATAAAAAAACCACAGGATAGCCCGTGGTTTTCATTAAATTCTTAAATTTCTTTAGTAAACGCTGGTTCTACGATAGCGATCACTTCTATTTTTCCAGTTATGCAGGAATGTAGAATAAACTCGATCATAACTGGCATCATGGATTTTTGTATCAGGTGCAAATTTATTTAGAGTTTCTATTTCATCTGCCCTGATCTCCAGCACTTCGTTCAGCTTTTCTTTTACGATGTATTTCTTAACCCGTTGTGGTAGAATGCTGTAAAGAATGCCTATATCAACCGGATCAAGTTTAAACTCTTTTACCAGGTATTCAATGAACGCTTTTTCTTTGGGATGGAATTCATTATCTGCAATAACCAGCAGCAGCGATGTCTCCAGGACAAGCATCTTTTCTTCACGAGTTTTGATATGTTTCACCAGTTCTTCGATAGGAGTAGGATTGACCTGTTCGTTTTTGATCTCATGCTCTTGTTCTTCCGAAAAATCTACGTGTTCAAAAACTTTATTAAAAGCATCTTTTTCCGACTGCAGTATTTTGCCATCCTGCCAGGCTGCACTGATAACCACTTTAGCCACATTTAAGAGGTTAGGAATATTTTCCGGAAGAACTTTTTGGTTCAATTCTTCTTCTTCATTTGTATTTACGTTTATAAGTTTCCCGAATTTTTTACCCTTTTTGTCTTTTAAAATTTTAAAATTGTAATTATCACTTACATAATATTCCAGGATTTTCAAATCGGTCATGTTTCCTCCCATTTTTTTTAAAAATATTCATTAAAAAACTATCAAGATAGATTTTTTATTTATGAATAATTGTCAAAAGATTTATAATTTCTGCAAATAAAAAAAGAGTCACCTAAATTATGGTGACTCTTAATATTTGCTACAGTTTATTTCAGCATAATCGCTTTTCTAAATGAATTATATTCTTTCGTCTTCATCTGATAGAAGTAAACGCCTGAAGAAACTGCTTTGCCGCTCTTATCTTTTCCATTCCAGGTAACTTCATGCTTTCCTGCCGGATAATTTCCCGAAGCTAGAGTTTTTACAAGTTCCCCTTTGATATTGTAAACATTCAAAGTAACCTTAACAGCATTTACCAGGTCAAAACTGATAGTTGTTGTAGGATTGAACGGGTTTGGATGATTTTGATAGAGTTTTGTAACTACCGGCAGGATCTCTATAACTCCCACGCCGGATTCAACCGTTACAGTCCAGATAGTTTCGATTTCATACTCCTCATCTGAGATCAACGATTTGATAAGAATTTCTCCCAGCTCGATAAATTGATACTCAAATGTTTCGGAAGTTTCGGTCTGCAGTTCTTCATCCACATACCACGCATAGTTCAGGTCGCTGTCTATATCTTCCGCTTCCACACTGAAGGTAACAATGCTGTCAATTACTACTGTGAATTCAAGTTCTTCGGGATAGTATCCCAATAGAACAGGTTCATCATTTACTGGAATTACGATGACATCTACATCATCTTCAGCTGTTGCTCTGGTTATGTTGTCATCTACTATGAATGTTAACGTCTCGGTTCCGTTCCAGTTCTCAGTTGCGCCAAAGGTTACTATAGTTCCATCGATATTTACCGTTACTTCTACATTTCCGGTTACAGATAATGTCAGATTGTCTTCATCCACATCGTCGATAAATTGATCAAAATCCACTACCAGTTCTTCATCTTCATAGAAAGTAAAGTCATCAGGTAAAACAATGGTGGGTGGATCGTTTAACGGATTGATCGTAACCGGAATTACCTGGGAAACAATATCCCTTCCTCGTACAGTTACATTATCATCCAGATAGAAGGTAATATTTTCCGTGCCGTGCCAGTTCGGTGTATTGGATGCAAAGACAACATCGAAATCTATGATAGTTACATTTATATGCACGGAATTATCAGCAGTTAAAGTAAGCACATCGGTTTCACCCCAGGTCTGGCTACAGAATCCACTAAAATCGTAGGTTACAGAAGGTAAGTCTTCATCTGCTTCAAATGTTCCTGTTATGTTAAGGATAGGTGGATCGTTCACAGGTGTTACTATCACATCCACACTATCTTCAGCTGTGGCACGTGTTTGGTTATCGTCCACAGTAAATGTCAATGTTTCAGTTCCGTACCAGTCCTGAACTGCACCAAAAGTTATGATCGTTCCAACAATATCAACGGTGATACTTACATTACCGGTCACCGATAAAGTTAGATTATCAAGATCTATGTCATCGATGTATAGTGCAAAATCTTCCACTAAACTTCCATCTTCTGCAAAAGTGAAGTTGTCGGGAAGGACTATTGTCGGTGGGTCATTTACAGGAGTTACAATCACATCCACATCATCTGATGCAGTAGCTCTGGTTTGACCATCATCCACGGCAAATGTTAGAGTTTCCGTTCCGAACCA
>JACNIV010000215.1 GCA_014382915.1 Candidatus Cloacimonadota bacterium
GATGAGTAGTTCTGATCTTAATTTCCTCGAACTGGAATACTTTTTCGTTAAAGAGTGTTGTACAACATTTTACAACTTCCGCATCATAAAAAACACTGGCATTATCGGCACTTTCTGCCAGTGCCTGCTCGATTCCCTGCGAAGGACGGTATGGTCTTTGGGAGATCATGGCATCAACTACATCTGCCACGTTCACTATGCGTGCTTCCATCATTATCTCATTGCCGGAGAGTCCCAGCGGATATCCCGATCCATCCAGCCGTTCATGGTGCTGGTATACGATTTGGGCTACAGGCATTTGAAAATCTATGGTTTTAAGAATATCATATCCGGCAAGCGGATGATTTTTTACTACGCTGTATTCGGTTTCTGTTAATCTGTTTGGTTTTGTAAGAATTTCATCTGGTATATAAATTTTGCCGATATCATGAAGAATAGCTGCAATACGAATGGCATTTAGCTTTTCAGTGTTTAAGCCCATTTCACTGGCAATAGCGCGACTAAGAGTGGCTACCCTTAGCTGATGTCCTGCAGTGTAGGGATCGCGAATTTCTACCGCCGATATAAAGGCATTCACTGTTTCTTCCATGGCTTTTTTCAACCGGTAGTAACTATCGTTAAGTTCCTGTTCCGCTCTTTTCCGTTCTGTTACTTCAAGCTGCAGATCATGGTTTGTGGATGCTAATTCACGGGTTCGTTCTCTGACTGTAAGTTCAAGGTTATTATAAGCTGTTTGCAGCCTGTTTTCCATGTTTTTTCTTTCCAGATACAAACAAATAATCTTCGCTGCAATATTTAACAGGCTCAGGTTTTCATCACTCCACTTCTGGGCTTCATAAATGTTGTCAAACCCAATAAAACCATCTAATTTTGAGAAGACATTTAAAGGTAAAACCAAAATAGATTTAATATCTTGTTGCTGTAAAATTTCCTTTTCTACAGTTGCTTCTTCTGGCATAAGATTTACATCTTTTTCATGTATTATCTCACCATTATGAAGTTTTTTCATCCACCAGGGGAAAGTTTTCAGAGATAGATTCTGTAAATTATTTTTCTGTGGTGTAACTCCCTTTGTACACCATTCATGGGTGTTATTCATTGTAGAAATTGAATAATCGATCATAAAAATATAAGCACGGCTGGCGCCGCTTAGCAATCCTATATCTTGCAAAGTAGCATTAACAGCTTTATCGAAATCGGGAACTTTAACAAAGCGCGAAGAAATAGTGGCTACTGTTTCTTCCATCTGCAATTTGTTTTTGAGGCTTTTTTCAGCCGTCATTCTATCTAAAATTTCATTTTGTAGAAGATCAGAAGATTTACTTTTAATTCGTAAACGATAATAAAAAAAGCCTGCAATACCAATACCAGCACCAAACCCTATTAACAGCACAAAAAAGTATAGGTTTCTCTTAAAAGCTTCCAATTTGTATATCTCGTTATTCTTTTGCAGTAATTCTATCCTGTTCTCTCTTTCACCCAATTCAAAACGTGCTTGAAGTTCCGCTAGTTGTTTGCTGGTATTTTTGTTAAATATCTGGTCTTTTTCAGAAGAATACAGTTTATAATATTCCAGGGATTTGGCATGTTCGTTGTTTCCTGCATAATATTCCGAAAATAAAAAGTAAACCCGAATTATTATTTCTTTGGCATCTATCTCTTTAGCAAGTAAAAGTCCCTGGTTCAAATTTGCTTCTGCTTCTTTGGATTTACCAAGTTGAATATAAAGATCACCGATACTAATAAAAGAATTCGCTATTCCGAATTTATCTCCGATCTCCAGTGTAAGGTTCAAAGAGCGTTGTAGATATACAAGACTTTTAGAGAATTCTTTTTTTTCCTTATGGATGAGTCCGATGTTGTTCAAAGAAGCAGCAATACTTTTAATATTCCCAAGTTCTTTTTCGATTTCCAGAGAGCGAGTATGATATTCGAGAGATTTATCCAGATCATTCAGGTCTGAATATAGGCAACCGATATTGCTTAAAACATATGCTATTGATGCCTTATTGCCTACCTCTTCTTCGATTTGTAATGATTCGAGAAAAAAATCCAGAGCCCTGTCATATTTACCAAGATGATGAAATACATCAGCAATATTGTTAAGTGTTTTCGAGATTACTTCTTTGTTATTCAGTGAACGTACTATTTCCAGTGATTTTATAAAATTATCGATCGCAATATCGTATTTACTCAGTTTTCTGTATGCTAATCCAATATTGTTATATGTATTGGCCAGATTGTTTTTGTCGTCTACCCTGATATTAATTTCCAAAGCCTTCTGATAAAAATAAAGAGCTTGGTCATAATTACCCAGAAAATAGTAACCTAACCCGATATTGTTGAAAGAATTTGCCGTTTCATTTATTAACTCGTATTGCTTAGAAAGTTCCAGAGCCTGGTTGCCGTATTCAATGCTTTTCCGAGGATAGGTCTCTCTGTAAGCCTGGGATAAAATGTTCAGCTTTTGAATTTTTTCTATTCCAGATGCCTGCTCTATTACAATTTCAAGGTCCTCAATGTAATTGTCAGCAGAGTATAATGTTCCAAACCCCAAAAGAATTGCGAGAATCAGGAATATTTTTTTCATTCCAAGCCTTTCTATTTACAATAAATTTTTTTACTAACAAAATAATTAATATTAAACTGACAAGTTTTTTATAAATAGATAACAAATAATATTATTGTAAGATTATTAAAATTATAATATTTTTTAATATATTATGTAATAAAAAAAAAGGATATTCCGTTTTTTTTCATATTTTATAAAGTTTTAGTAGTTTTTTTCAGCCTTACTATTAGTTTTCTTTGAACACTTGCCTGCTTTGTTGTATTAAAATTAACCTGCTCAATAGAGTCGAGGAAATTGAATAATTCCTGGTTGGTCATCTCTTTCATTTCAATTTTTTCATTAGCAAATATTAAGGCTTTTTTATTCCAATAGTCTGTATCAGCATGCTTTGCATCGAGTAATCTGGCAGCACTGAACCCATTTAGTAACGTCTCAAAATGCTTGGATTTTTTTGGATTTTTAAATTCACTTATCCGACCATCGTTTGCAATTGCCGTACCTTCTATTTCCAAGTAGGAAGCTTTTGGAAGTAGCAGATGAGATGGATCAGCTTCATCCAAATGTGTATTAACTGAAATGATGAACTTACTGTGTTTCATTTGCTTTTTTTGTTCTTCGCAAGGAAGTTCACCATAAAGGATCACAAAGTCAGAATTTTCTGGAGTACCTGGCTGTATTCCACATTTTAGTAATCCTCTGAAATTGTTTAGATTTGAAGTTGGCAGAACTCCAGAGCCTTTTGTGAAATCGCATACAATTGAAGCAAATGCCCAGATCTTCCAGATAGTCAGTTCATTGAGTATGTTCCTATTGTAGAGAAAGTAGATCAAGATAAGTTGAATCGGATCATGGAAA
>JACNIV010000216.1 GCA_014382915.1 Candidatus Cloacimonadota bacterium
AATATGAAGAAAATAATAGAATTTAGAAAATTGCAAATATTGAATAAACTAGTGAGGAAAGTAATATGTTAAAATTCTTAGCAAAAGGACTCTTGCGGGATCGCTCCAGGAGCCTCTTCCCTATTATGATCATCGCATCTGGTGTGATGTTAACCGTTCTTGTTTACAGCTGGATGAATGGATTCTCTGTAATGCTGATCTATGAAACTGCTCGTTTTGAAACAGGACACATAAAAATAGTAACCAGAGCATACAACGAATTGATCGATCAAAAACCCTATGATCTGGGATTGATGAATGTGAATAAGAAAATTAAAATACTCTCCAATGAATATCCCCAGATACATTGGCAACCCCGCATCTATTTCGGCGGCTTATTGGATCTACCAGATGAAAAGGGAGAAACATTAAGTCAGGGCGAAGTGATCGGTTTTGGAGTTGATCTTTTCACTGATTCCTATGAACAAGATCTTCTGAATCTGGAAGAAGCTCTAACTGCTGGTAACCTACCAACCAAAAAGGGAGAGATCCTTATCAGCAAGGAAGTTGCAGAAAAACTCGATATAAATATTCAAGATATTGTTACGATCATTGGCAGTACAATGTACGGTTCTATGGCAATGGATAATTTTACGGTTAGCGGATTGGTTCTCTTCGGTGTTCAGGCTATGGATCGCGGTGCAGTAATAGTAGATATTTCTGATGTTCGATCGTTTTTGGATATGGAAGATTCTGCCAGTGAAATCCTTGGTTTCTTACCAAAATATGACGAAGATACAACTTTTGAGATCTCTGCAGCATTCAATGAAACATACCATGATGAAGATGATGAATTTTCTGAAATTATGCTTCCTTTGAGAACACAAGGACAGATGGAATACCTTATTTCTACCATGGATGGTTATATGGAATCATTTATTTTCATATTCATAATCATTATGTCACTGGTCTTATGGAATTCCGGTTTGATGAACGGGATAAGACGCTATGGAGAGGTGGGAGTTCGACTGGCTATTGGAGAGAGTAAAGGGCATATTTATCGCTCGCTGATCTATGAATCATTTCTCATCGGAATTGCAGCAACCATCATCGGTACTGCTATTGGATTAGTATTTTCTTATCTCCTTCAATATAAAGGTATAAATATTACCTCTCTGATGAAAGATTCACAAATGATCATGGGAGCCTTTATGAGAGCTCAAGTAACTCCTGTAAGTTATTATATTGGTTTTATTCCGGGAGTTATTGCCTCCGTTATTGGTGCTATGATCTCCGGAATTGGTATCTATAAAAGAAATACAGCACAATTATTCAAGGAGTTGGAAATATGAAAAAGCACATTCACCTTGAAAAAGTTTATAAGATGTTGCTTCCTGCTAAACTTTTTCAACGGTTATTTTTATTAATTTTTATTCTAATGACAAATTTACTTTTTGCAGAGTATCCAGATGGGAATGAACTTATCCGAAAAGTAGATGACAATATGTATTTCAGAAATGCAGTTTCAACCTCACGCATGATAGTGCACGGCAGAAGAGGAAGCAGAACAATGGAAGTAAAATCCTGGGCAGAAGGTGAAAACAGGTCTTTCTCCGAATATCTTTCACCACCCCGGGATGCAGGAACAAAAATGCTGAAGCTGGAAGATAAACTGTGGATATACAATCCGTCTTCAGATAGAACCATTCAAATATCCGGTCACATGCTGCGTCAATCTGTGATGGGTTCCGATCTTTCCTACGAAGATATGATGGAAGAAGATGAACTGATAAAAATCTATAATGCCGAAGTTACAGGTGAAGAGATTATCAACGAAAGAGATTGCTGGATCGTTCTTTTAACCGCCAAAGTGGACGACGCAGCTTATCAAACCAAAAAGGTGTGGATAGATAAGCTCAGGTTTCTTCCTCTGCGTGAGGAGCGCTTTGGAAAAAGCGGGAAACTGCTTAAAACCACAGAGATAAAAGAAGTCTTCCAGATCGGGAAACGCTGGTATCCCAAAAATATGGTGTTTAAAGATGTTCTAAAAAAAGGTAAAGGAACAGAATTTATCATCGATTCTATCGAATTTAATGTAGAGATACCGAAAGCAGTTTTTACCAAGGCAGCGTTGAGGAAATAACTCGCCCCCGACCCCCTCTCTTCAAATCAAGAGAGGGGAGTTGGAGAAATGCAGGAAGATTGGCCTCATCCTGCTGCCTGCACCGTCAAATTCACGTTCCCAAGCTCCAGCTTGGGAATGTAAACTTGGTTACCAAGCTGGGGCTTTGTAACCAGAAATACATAAGAAACACAGGAAGATTGAAAAAGACCTTCCGAACGGTTGTCGAACTTCTTGCTTTTCTTGACCTTCGGAACGGTTGCTGTGAAAAAATATAGATAGCTCGTTCAATCGTCCCGATTGAATGAAATGTGTAATAATGACCGTCTCGGTCATGCCAATAATGGTTTTATTAAATCACACCGAGACGGTGTTCAAAGAAAATATCTGGTTCAACCGAGACGGTTGAACCAACATAGAAAAAATAAAATTATGATTTAGGTAAATAGTATGGATATTATGGCTCACTCTTTATGGTCACTGGTTCTACTGCCCGGTCCACCATCGATTGCCAAAGTAGTTCTGGGAATAGCACCGGATGCAGCTGTATTTGCCACCAGCCTTACTGTTCAAGCCTTAAAAGGCAAAATGCAGCCCGGATTTAAAACCCGGCAGGAAATGATGGAATGGTACCACCGCAAAGAAAATCGCTGGGTATTGAATCTTTATAAATGGACTCATTCCCTGATAATTTGGGTGCTGCTGCTTATTCCGCTTTTCGCATATTATTTTTTCTTTCGAAACCAGGTTCCCTGGTATTTGCTTGCCGCTCCCCTACACATTCTGATGGATATTCCTACACACGATAGAAACTCGTTCCCTGTACAATTCCTCAATCCGTTTTCCAAGTTCCAGTTCAATGGTTTGCACTGGTCCAAACCCCTGGTTTTTATTGGAAATTATGTACTAATTATCATTGTAATCTACTTTCGAATATTCGTCATTAGGAAATAAGTATTAATTTTTTTTATGTCGAATTTCAGGTTGCTGATTTCATTTGTTTTTAAACTAACTTATAAAAAATAAGGAGACTAAATGAGTGGAATAGTTTTTTTTAAGACACATAAACTTAAAGAATTAAAGAAATTTTATACTGAGCAAGTTGAATGCAAGATCTGGATGGATCAGGGAGATTGTATAATTTTTCAAAATGGAAATTTCCTTTTTGGATTCTGTGAGAGAGATAAAGTTGATAAATGCGGTATCATTACATTCTATTATGACACAAGGAATGAAGTTAACCGTTTTTATAAAAAATTTAGAGAAACCGCAACATCTTCACCATCAGAGAATAAGAAATATCCTAAATATCATTTT
>JACNIV010000217.1 GCA_014382915.1 Candidatus Cloacimonadota bacterium
TTTTTTAATAAGTTTTCCCGGTATTGCCAGACACATATTTTTTCCTTTTTTCATTTCGACTCGTAAGCTTGCGACGAGTCGAGGTTGTTTCTATTTACTACCTCGAGTCGTCGTCTTTTCATTCCTTACGACTCGAAAATTTTATCACTTTTTTCTAACCATTGCGAAGGTTAATCTGAAAGAAATATCTGTGAGAAACCATTCGCAAGGTCTTCAGTTTTCAAATTTCCCATTTTCTATTTTCTATTTTCTATTTTCTATTTTCAACTCCAACCATTGCGAAGGTCAGGAAAAGTAGGAAGTTCCAAAACCATTCGCAAGGTCTTTAATTTTCAATATTCAATATTAAATATTCAATTTCCCATTACCAATTACCACCTGACCGACAGATATCGCACCGTCATTTGAAGGCAAAACGGAAGAGGAGAAAACTGTAAAGTTATTTTTCGTTAAAACCTTGCTGATCCCTTCCAGAAGGACTTTGTTCTGCATCACACCACCTGAAAGAACCACTTTCTTTATCCCTGTTTTCCTGTGTGCTTTTTTAACTGCTTCCAATGTAAAATCAATAATCGTACTATGAAATTTCCCTGCAATTCTATGGTGAGGTTCTTTTCTTTGAACATCTTTCGCAACAGCCCGGATCAAAGGGATAATGTCTATCGTATCTTTTTCCAGATTGTAAGGATAATGGTCTTTACTCCAAATACCTTTTTCTCCACTTAGAAATTCCAATGCCATTGCAGACTGAGCCTCAAAAGTGATCTCAGGAAAAAGACCAAGCATGGCTGCAACACAATCAAATAGCCTCCCCATACTGGAAGTCTGGAAAACATTGAATTTATTTTCTATCTGTTTTGAAATAATTCTCTTCTCAATTTCGGAGATATTTTCTAAGAAATCCGGGTCAATTCCGGAGGCCAATAAATATGCATAAGCTATCCTGATAGGATGTTTGATAGCAGCATCACCACCTGGAAGTGGCATATAGTTCAGGTGGAATAATCGTTCAAATTTTGAGTAATCTGCCAGGAATATTTCACCTCCCCAGATAGCTCCGTCTGTGCCGTAACCGGTGCCGTCATAAGCGATACCGATAACCGGTTCATCCAAATGATGTTCTGCCATTACTGAAGCAATATGAGCGTGATGATGCTGGACTTTCTTCAAGGGAAGACCTATACTTTCTGCAAATCTGGTGGTCATATAATCGGGATGCAGATCACAAACGACCAGTTCCGGTTCAAGCTCAAACCATTTCTTATATTTTTCCAGTGTATCCGTGTAAAAATCCAGCGTTTGCTTGCTGTTGGAATTTCCAATATATGGCGAAAGGAAAAACGAATCTTCCTTGCTGAGTGCGAAAGTAATCTTTAATTCTGCGCCGGCACCAAGCGTCTGAACGGTTTTAAAAGGAAGTTTTAAGGGAGACGGAACATATCCGCGTGATCTTCGCATCATCACATTTTGCGGTTTGGAAGCACGTATTACCGAATCGTCACTACGGTTCAGAATAGAACGGTTATGAGTCAGGTAGAAGTCACAAAGTCCACTCAGTTCTTTTTCCTCAGCAGCGATGGGCTCATCGTGGAAATTACCGGATGTCATGATCAGGTAGGGAAGTTCGTTGCTCAATATCTGATGGTGGATGGGTGAGTAAGGCAGGAAAACTCCGATATTCGGATTTTGAGGTGCAACATTTGCTACGATTTTTTTACTCTCTCGTTCCCATGTTCCTGCGTGGGAACGCTCTTCTTCTAACACTCCGGTGTTTTCTGAAACAGAGTTTCTTTGGCTATTGCGTTCCCAAACGGAGTTTAGGAACGAGCGGAATTTTGGTAAAATAACTATCGGTGCTGCAGGAGATTTCAGCAATTCATGTTGCTCTTCATTTATTTCTACAACTTCAGATATTTTTTTGGGATAACACATCACAGCAAATGGCTTATGAGGTCTATCTTTTCGTTTCCGTAGTTCTTCGACAGTTTCAAAATTCGTGGCATCGCAGGCAATATGAAATCCGCCGATGCCTTTTATTCCGATTATTTTTCCTTCTTTAAGAAACTTAATTGTATTTACAGTCGGATCACCAGTTATTTTTATAAAATCTTTATCCAGAAATTTCAATTGAGGACCACAGGTTGGACAGGCGATCGGCTGAGCGTGAAATCTACGGTTGAGTGGATCAGTATATTCACCTTTGCAATAGTCGCACATTTCAAATTCTTTCATAGAAGTGACCGGACGATCGTAAGGTGTATTTTCAATTATCGAATACCGCGGACCGCAATTTGTGCAATTTATGAAAGCATAGTTAAAACGTGGATCGGACTCATCAAATAATTCTTTAGCGCAATCTTCACAAACAGCAAGGTCAGGCGATATCTGGGTGGAACCTTTTCTATTCTGGCTTTGTTGGATGGTAAATTCCGTGTAAGGAACATCTTCTTTTTTTTCTACATAGAATTCCTTTAAATATGCAGCGGGTGGATGTTCTTTTTTTATTCTCTCGACGAATAATTCCAGGTTCTTTTCCGCACCACAGGCTTCAATCTCAACCCCGGATGTAGAGTTTAGAACATATCCTTTTAGACCCAGCTCCATTGCGGTTCTATAAACGAATGGTCTGAATCCAACACCCTGCACGATTCCGTTGATCTTTATTCTTAACATCAATTTTTCCCTAATCTAGCGAGTTGCATCTTTCCTTTTTTTATAGCTTAAAAGTCAAGTGAAATTGATAAAAACAAATTATTTAGTTAAAATTAAATTGTTATGCTATCAAAGAAATTTTAAAGAATGTATGATAAACTTTTTTACTTGACACTTAATCCTAATATTTAATGAAAGTTCACAAATTAAGGAGGAAAAATCATGGGAAAAGTTGCAATTACATTAAACGGTTCTGAACCAAAAAACATTTATCCAACCATGACGATCGCAGTATCTGCATTAGCCTGTGGAGATGAAGTACTTATTTTTGTTCTACCTAGCGGATTACCAGTTTTTGTGGATGGAAAGATTGCAGAACTTAACAAAGCTGTACCAGCATTGCCTGATCTTGAAGAAATGTTTGAAAGCTATCAAGCACTTGGTGGACGCATTCTTATCTGTGAATTAGGATTTGAAGTTCACGGTTTAAAAGCAGAAGACCTGATCGAAGGTTGTGAAATAGTGGGAGCTACCACGTTTGTTGCCGAAGCTCAGGGTGCTCAATTAACATTATCATTCTAAAAAATAAAATAGGAGGAAATTATGGCTGTAAAAACATTAGATTGTTTGGGACTTAAATGCCCGCAACCCATTCTTAAGGTTGTTGCATTGGTACCTACAATGGAAGCTGGGGATATCCTGGAAGTTAAAGCAGATTGCCCATCATTCCCGGTGGATATTAAAGCCTGGTGTGGCAGAACAGGTA
>JACNIV010000218.1 GCA_014382915.1 Candidatus Cloacimonadota bacterium
TTACAGATCTAATTCCTCATTAACCTTTTTTATGATTTCGTAGTTATCTTTCAGAATGACAAATTCTTCTTTTTTCATTTCCTCTTCCAGTTCTTCAATGCTCTTTTTAACTTCAGCAATTTGAACTTCCAATTCTGCTTTCTCTTCATCAGAAAGAACTCCAGCCAGGGTTTGTTTCAGAGCTTCTTCAGATTCAATCATCTGGTTGTATATGGACACGGACATTTCGTATCCGGCACCGACAGCAGTGGCGTAAGTAATAACAGCAGAAAGTTGTGAATATTCTTTGAAGGATAGATCCATTTCTTTTGTTACTATTTCCTTAAGATCTTTTCCAGCCATGTTGGCTTCGATTGTAGCCATAGCTGCTACCTGGAAGTGAATATCAGGATATTTGTCTTCAACAGATTTAATAGCTTTAAAGAATTTTTTTACATCTTTTTCCTGTAATTTCACCTTTTCAATTTCCAGGTCTTCAAGATATTTACCTGTTTCCATCAGGTCTTTTCCTGATTTAGATATCTCTTTAACTGCATCCATTGTTTTCTTTGCCTCTTTGATCTTGCCACAAGCAGTAAATACAATCAAAATAGCAATACTGATTAATAATACTTTTTTCATTTTTCCCTCCATTTTATTTAAATATTACCTGTTCTCTATATCCATTAGCTTTCGCTCTGTAAAAAATCTCATTTTCCCAGATAAGTGCTTCTCCTTTATCTCCATATTTGATACCTGTATCTATAGGGATCACCTTATCTTTAAAGAACGGATTAATGAAATCCTGTGTAGTATGTCCAACAACAATTTCCGAAACCTCCAGATGTGCTGCGAGTTTAATCATATCGTCCTGTTTGATCTGCGGTGAAGTTTTTGTATCTTCAAAATAACCACGATACCATAGTGGTCCGTCACTTCCAAACAGGAAACTCAAGTATTCGTTGTATTTGATGGTATCATCAGATGAATCTATATGCCTTCTGATCTTATCGTTTATATCCTGCAAATAATGTCCCCAATAAGAAACACGAGGATGAATTCCTGCATGTACAAAAAGAATGTTATTTATTTTCACAATAGTATGTTTGGAACGAAGCCAGCGTCCGAATTCAGAATTAGCAGAATAAAGCTTTGGTAATTCCATTTTAAATAATTCTGCTGCTTTTTTATATTTATCGTGGACATATTTCAAATCACCACGCAGGAACATAACCTCGTGATTTCCAAGTAGATAATGAACCTTTCCCTGCCATCGTTCTGCCTGGTTCTCCAGTTTGTGGATCAGCCAAAGGCATTCAGTTACTTTAGGTCCGCGGTCGAAAACATCTCCTAAAATGACCAGGTGACCGTTGCCCCAACTCCAGTCCAGATTGGTATCAATAATACGGTTTCCTTTTAATAGCTGTACAAACCTATCGTATTGTCCGTGTATATCGCTTATCACGAAGATCTTGGACACATCTGAAAACGTACTGGGATGAATTGTTGGCTGGATAGAAGATATCTCAAAATCCTTACTAAACCCTTCCAGTGAAAAGGAAAAAGTTCCTTCACCCCGTACAGTAACTTCCTGTGAAACAGGATTATTATCTAAAATATATTTGATTACAGCTTTGTTGTTTTCCCAGAAAATATAAGGTCCGTCGGTGATGTTATTGGGTGATTCCTCATTTCCGAACTGAATTTGTTGGCTGAAAAGTCCAGCACACATAAAAAATATCACAAAAATTAATGTTAACGTATTTTTCATTTTCTCTTCCTCGTTAAAATTACATATTTTTTATACTTAGCCCATTTCCTGATTATCAAAAAAACAGGCAACTTTTTTTCAATATTTAATTTGTTAAATTGTCTCTCACTGAAAATCCGATAGTATGAGTTTTATTATCTTTTCATTTTGCACGGAAGAATATACCTCTTTTCTGCTGCTCGGAAGTTACCATACCTTCATGTAGAAGTTCGCTGAGGTATTTGTTGATTTCGTTTATGTGAATTCCCAGCATTTCAGAAAGATCCTGATCTGTGCAGGGACGGCGTTTTATGGTCTCCATGATCTGTTCTTCGATATTTTTATGATAGCTTGTGAGCTTATTTCGGGATTGGAAATTTGCAATTATCACAACCGGTAACGGTTTAAGAAATACTGCTATTTCTTCCATTCTATTTTGTGAAGCAGGAGCAATCCAGCTTTCTGTTCCGGGTCGATCCAGGGTATTCAATTGAACCTGATCCGGTGCGATCAACTCGATAGCTTTTTTAAGAGAAGTAAGTTCTTCCTGTGTATCGTTCAAGCCGGGAACAATGAAAATTTCCAGCCAGATAGTTCCGGTAAAATCTTTTCTGAATTGTATAAGTCCTTCGATGATTCTCTTATTATCCAACTTTGGATTTGGTCGATTTAATTTTCTAAATACCTTATCACTTACTGCATCCAGAGAGGGAAGAAGAAGATCAATTTTCATGATCTCTGTTCTAACTTGTTCATCATAAAGCAAGGTGGAATTGGTTAGAAGTGCCAGTTTATATTGCGGGTAATTATCTTTAATAAACGAGATAACTTTTCCTATTCCATTATGAAGAAGTGGTTCTCCCGCACCGGAGAAAGTAATATAATCAAGCCTGGGACCTTGATCGAGATAGTGTTTTAATTCATCCAGAATATCTTGAAGCGGGATGTATTCTTTTCTATCGATAGTTAGGTTTGTAGTTCGACCGACTTCGCAATAAACGCAGTTCAGGCTGCATACTTTATGCGGCACCAGATCAACTCCCAGCGAGATTCCCAGCCGGCGGGAAGGTACGGGACCAAAGAGATGTTTGTATTTCAATCTATCTCCTTATTTTTTTTTACAACCTGAACGATAAAATTATAATGGAAATTAGAGAAAATCTCCTGCCTGAATTTTAAGTGCTTTCAGAGAAACCGCTACATCCCACATGAATAAAATTATTGAGATGATCAATCCCATAATTGCCAGGATAAAAAAACTAATGAACACTATTTCTACATTAAGATGAGTAAAATAACCCAGGAACAAAAGCAGTATCATTAGACTGGCAAATAGAATAGTGAAGGAAATACTTGTAATTGCTGATCTGAGAATACGACCTCTTTTGTATAAGATCGGGATCTGGATTTTCTTGATATCATCTTTACCATCTTTTAGTTCATTTACAATGAAACGTGAACGGTCGATTACCCTTCCCAATCTATTGGTAAAAGATAACAATAATAAACCTACTCCGGAAATAAGTATGATAGGCGAGATCGATGATTGCAGCAATTGAATTAGGTGTTGAACATTTTCCATAATTTATCCTGAAAAAATAATTTTGAACAGATTTATAATCTCCGTAAAGTTTTTATACTTTTCCCTTAACTTCTTTTTCAACTTTTAAA
>JACNIV010000219.1 GCA_014382915.1 Candidatus Cloacimonadota bacterium
CGAACTTTTTTTCATCTTGACCTCCATTAGTGACAACTTATTTTAGGACAAGACACTTAAGCGAAGACGGAGAAAGGGGAGTTATTCTCAGGTTTAACCATCATCTTTTTGATCCCCCTTTTGAAGGGGGAATGATAAGGGGGTTAATTTCTTTTTCACGTTTCTGTATTCTTTTTTCAAGATCAAAATATATACCTTCGAGATTACTCATTACATCGTAATTTGAATAATGGATCACAGCAAATCCTGATTCTATTAGATAGCTTTCTCTCTTTCTATCATATTCAACCTGATCTCCATGACTCTCACCATCAATCTCAATAATGAGTTTAAGTTTTGCACAGTAAAAATCAACTATGTAATTACCTATTGGCTTTTGTCTCAGAAAACGATATCCACACATTTTCTTTTGTCTTAGTATATTGTACCACATCGTAGCTTCGGGTTTGTTCATTTCTTTTCTGTTTTTACGAGCATTTTGTTTCAACTCTCTATCATACGGTGGGATTTTCTTCATCCAACCCCTCTTAGTCTCCCCTTAAAAAAATGGGAGTTTTTTTCTGATTCAATCATCATTTTGATCCCCCTTTGAAAGGGGGTTAATCAATAAAAAATTCATAACCGACATAGATATGAAGTTCGGAGCCAACATCCGATAGAGGTCCGCGATTGCTTCTACCAATCTGAAAAACCAGAACATTTGAACTACGAAATTTCAATTCATAATTAAGGATTGGTTTATGGTTGTCTGCCTGTGTCCAACTCAGCGATATACCCCACTTTTCGGTGGAATGATGAAATCCTATCAACGGTCGGGTCATTGAGAGTTCCCGGTCTATTTTTGTTTTGCGGTTTGTATATTCCAGTTCAGTGTATCTTATTCCTGCAAAAAAACCGTAAAGAAAGTAAGATTTATCCTTCCTGTAATTGGCAAAATTATGCAGGTAGGCATCATATCTGCGAAGGTTTTGGAAATGCTCATCGTAACTATTAATATTATAGAATACATTACCGCCTACACCAAAATCTGTGGCGATATTGAATATTTCTGCCTTGATATTACCACCCAACACAGGACGGTCAAAATCGTAATCGGGATATTCCGGGTAGTAAGCAGCTCCTGAAAGTATAGCTTTCAAAAAAACTGATTCTGCATAAAGTGGAAAAAAGATCAGTAGAAAAAACAATGGAACAATATATTTCAGGTTTTTCATAATTCCTTCTCTAATATTATTCTTGATTCGTTCATGTTTTCCTTTTCTTCGAAGCCTGTGATGATGAATCCATCGGAAAGCGCAAACTGAAGCATTACTTTATGTTTATTCCAGGTTTTTAATTTTATTTTTGTAAGCCCGTTCTGTTTAGCCCATTCCTGCTGTTTTTCTGCCAGTTTTCTGGCGATGTGTTTGTTACGGAATTCCGGTAGTACTTCACCCATCCAGGTGTAAAAAGCATCATCGATTTCATACCCCGCTTTAAACCCGACAGGAATATCCTTATAAAAAGCTATCAGGATTAGATGATGGATATTTGAAAAACGTTTTTCATATTCTTCTTTAGGATAAAGATCATCAAATTCCGGGATTTGATGGGAAAGCTCAACTGCCTGCTCGATGGTTCCTTCTTTTATTGATAACTCTTTTTCCAGAAGCATATCGCTATAAGAATTTTTCAGCAAGTAGTTCTCTTTTATTTTGAAAAGCTTAAGGTACTCCGTACATTGCTTGTAAAGTTGTTCAGCACTGATGCTACCGGTTTCGTCGATTGCTTCGATCTCCACAAAATTACCCAACTCTTCCACTATATCTATATGGATTTTAATGTTATTGATGTAATATATTTCTCGCTTTTTCTCCACAGTTATCAGTTTACCTAAAGCTTTGGAAAGCAGTTCTTTTACAGGTGCTTCTTTTTTTGGATGATAGTAAACAACGTCGGATCGTTTTGGACCGGAAATATCTTCGCGGTCGTAATAAACCAGGCTGTATTCTATATTGCCTTCTCGCAATTTCAAGCGACCACTAGGAACTATGAAGTAAGTATCAGTTTGATGATCTATACCTTTGAAATCTGCTCCTCTATTATGCAATATCTTCCTGATATATTCAGGATCGTTGCATCTTGCCTTTATCTCAATATTCAACTGGCTCATAATTTATTTCCTACTCTGGTATTCACTACAGGCAGGCTTACTTTGTCAAAAGATTTTATTGTCGGTCAGCTTATTTTTTATTTCACAAGATTTTGAATGATTTTAACTGCCTGTTTTATTTCTTTTTCTGTTGTCATTTTTCCAGTAGAGAATCGTATTGTACCCTTTGCTAATTCAAGTGGTACGTTCATTGCCTGCAGAACGGGGGAGAGTGTAACGACATCTGAATGACAGGCTGCACCGGCAGATGCGGCTATTTCCAGGAAAAGAGATAACTGGAAATATTCATCAACGTTTTTAAAACAAACATTCAAAGTATTTGGCAGGCGATTCTTGGCATGACCATTCAGCTTGAGATCGGGAAATTTTTCAATTAGCATTTCATGAAGTTTATCTCTCATCGCTCTCATATGGCTCATGTTCTTTGCCAGATCCCGTCTCGCAATTTCGCAGGCTTTTCCCAACCCGACGATTTCCAGGATGTTTTCGGTTCCCGGGCGTATTCCTCTTTCCTGTCCTGCCCCGTGCATTATATTTTCTATAGATAGTCCGTTCCTGATATACAAAGCACCCACACCTTTGGGAGCATACATTTTATGACCAGCGATCGAAAGCATATCAACGCCAAGTGAATTTACATCTACTGGAATTTTTCCAACAGATTGAGCTGCATCCGTATGGAAGATTATCTCATTTTTTCTGGCAATCTCAGAAATTTCTTCTATTGGCTGAATAGTGCCAACTTCGTTATTTGCGTGCATAATAGTGATTAATATTGTTTGAGCAGTAATTGCTTTTTCCAGTTCTGGTAAATTTACAATTCCGTATTTATCTACAGGAATATAAGAGATTTCAAAACCGTTTTTCTCTAAAAATTTACAGACTTCAATTACTGCCGGATGCTCGATCGTGGAAGTAATAATATGATTACCTTTTTCGCGATTTGCAAAAACGAAACCTTTGATAGCAAAGTTGTTTGATTCTGTTCCACCGCTGGTAAAGATGATTTCATTGGAAGAGCAATTGATCAATCGGGAGATTTGCAGACGGGCATTCTCCAAAGCTTTTTTTGCTTGAATTCCATACCAATGCGAACTTGAAGGATTTCCGAAATGCTCATTCAGGTAAGGGAGCATTGCTTCCCGCACTTCTTTGTCTATAGGCGTCGTAGCATTATAATCAAGATAAATTGGATTCACAGGTTTCCCTTGATGTGTTTTATATTTTTTAAGAAG
>JACNIV010000220.1 GCA_014382915.1 Candidatus Cloacimonadota bacterium
CAGAATTTGACATAATGTGTTGAATACATATTTTACTTTTAACTGGTAAATTTCATCGATATTGAGTAGAATATTAATATATTTTAATTCCATTTTATTTCCTGATTATCTTAATAGGATCGATCTTTACAGTACGTCTGGAAGGATGAAGAGTGGTAAGGAAACTGATAACAATAGCAACCATCGGTACAATAATAAAATCAAGAATTCTGATCTCCACAGGAAGCCAGTGAAGCGGAAAACCGGGAACGGGGATCTGAATAAAATGCCATCTCTGCTGTGCCAGAAGCACGATTAAAGCAAGAAGCACTCCAATGAAAGTTCCCATTATACCAATAATAATTCCTACATTTACAAAGATTCTAACGATATCTTTTTCCGATGCACCCAGAGCTTTTAATACACCAATTTCTACTTTCTTTTCAGTAACCAGTTTAATGAAATTTCCTGTCATGTTGAATGAAGCTATAATGATCATGAGCGCAAGCACAAAAAACATGACTATTTTCTCCATTTTAATGGCGTTGAACAGATTAGCTTCAAACACACTCCAGTCTTCCACTAAAAATTCTTCACCCACCAATTCTTGCAGTTGTTTTGCCGTCCGGTAAGACTTCCTGGAATCGGTTGATTTGATCTCTATCTGTCTTATTTCATTTTCATAACCCGAAAAATACTGACCATTCTCAAGAGAAATGTATGTAAAAATCCTGTCATATTCGGGCATACCGGAAATAAAAATTCCTACTACTTTCAATTTTTTACTTTTAGGGAGTAACCCGAAAGGAGTTAGCTCCGTTCCAATGGGAGAAGTTAACTGCACATATTCACCTACGGTTACATTCAATGTCATGGAAAGATCAAGACCGATGATGATACCATTGTTTTCCAACGCTTCTATATCGGGTTCTCCCACTACTATCTTATCGAGAATCTGTGTTACTTTTTTTTGTCGATCAAGGTCTATACCGTAACAGATAGTTGAAGCCAGTTCAGTCTCATTTTGTATCATAAGTTCATTTTCACAAACCGGAGCTGTCCCGATTACAGAAGGAATTTGTTCGATCTTATTAATTATTTCCTCATAATTCTGGATGGGAGAATAATCTGTTCTGTGGATCTTGATCTCTGCCTTGGAACCGATAACACGGCTGCGCATATCTGTATCGAAGCCGTTCATAACAGAAGATACAACGAGTAGCGAGAATACTCCGATAACTATACCAAGAAGTGACAGCATATTGGAGAAAGAGAAAAAGTATTTTTTTCTGCCTTTTAAATAACGTAAGGCAAGTGTGAGATGGAACATTTACACTTCCGGTTTCATCTGCGGGAAAAAGATAACTTCTTTTATGGAAGTATTCCCCGTAAAGAGCATTACCAGCCTGTCGACACCGATGCCCAATCCACCCGTGGGCGGCATACCATATTCCAATGCTTCCAGGAAATCTTCATCAACTACATTTGCTTCCATATCGCCCAACTCACGCAATTTCATTTGAGCTTCCAATCTTTCTCGCTGATCGAGAGGATCGTTTAATTCAGTAAATGCGTTTGCATATTCACCGACATTAATAAAGAGTTCGAATCTTTCGGTTAATTTGGTATTGCCGGGTTTCTCTTTTGCCAGCGGAGAGACCTCTTTAGGAAAATCGATCACAAAAGTTGGCTGGATCAATTTCGGTTCCACGAACTTACCGAATATTTCTTCGATCAATTTGCCGGGACCGGCAGCAGGTGAAATTTCAATCTTATGTTTATCGCAAAAAGCCTTGATCTTCTCAAAATCAAAATCGGAAGCATCGAAACCTGTTTCTTTTTTAACTAAGTCCAGCATAGAAGCCCGGCGCCATGGTTTTTTCAAAAGAATTTCAGTACCATGAAAATTAATTTTTTCAGAATCGAAAACTTCTTTGGCTATATGAAGTATCATATCTTCGGTAATATCCATCATATCGTTATAATCGGCATAAGCCTGGTAGAGTTCCACCATGCTGAATTCCGGGTTATGAGTTCTGCTCATTCCTTCATTACGGAAATTTTTACCTATTTCATAGACTCTCTCAAAACCGCCTACTATTAATCTTTTATGATATAATTCCAGTGCTATCCTCAGGTAAAGATCGATATCGAGTGTGTTGTGATGGGTGATGAACGGGCGGGCATGTGCTCCACCATAAAGCGGCTGTAGGATGGGAGTTTCCACTTCAATGAAATCACGAGAGTTTAAAAAGTTCCTGATCTCTTTGATAATTTTAGCACGAATGATAAAATTATCCTTACTTTCCGGATTCAGAAGCAGGTCTAGGTATCTTTTGCGGTAACGAAGCTCGATATCGGAAAACTCATCGAAACGCTGTTTTTTACCATCAACCTCTTTTTCCTTAACTGTGGGAAGCGGACGCAGGCTTTTACCAAGAATAGTTACTTCCTTTGCCCTGACTGAATACTCCCCCATTTTGGTAATAAAGCAGTTACCTTCCACCTGCACAAAATCACCAAGATCGAGGAGTTTGAAAACTTCATAATTATTTTCACCGACGTTGTCTTGGCGCACAAAGATCTGTATCCTGCCACTCTCATCGGAGATGTTGCCAAAACCCACTTTTCCCTGGCGGCGCATGCCGGTAAGACGACCGGTAACCACAATTCTCTGCTCGCTTTTAACGAATTTATCTTTGTTTTCCCAGAGTTCTTTTATTTTATGAGTTCTCTTGCTTCTGTTTGGATATGGATTAATCCCCAACTCTTTTAATTTCTGTAATTTTTGCCGTCTTATTGCCAGCAGTTGATTTAAGTTTTCCATATAAAATACTCCGTAAATTTTTATTTCATCTTCCTAAAACAATTACTTGTCTTTCATGTCAAGATTTGATTAAATATGTATTTATTACTTTTTAATAAAAAAGTTATTTTGTTCAAATACAATTAAGAAAAAATGCCCCGAATACATTGGTGTATTTAAATAAGGTTAATTTAAATAAATTTTATTTCAATAGCAGCATTTTTTTAACTGCTTTATCTTTACCATCAAAATTCAGCTTATAGAAATAGACACCTGTTGCTACTAATTTACCATTGTTGTCTTCACTATTCCAGAGTATTTCATGAAATCCCTTTTTCAGTTGATCATCTATGAGTGTTTTTACTTTCTGACCTCTTATATTGTAAATGGAGAGTTCTACTTTGCTGTCTTCCGGTATTGAAAAGGATATTGTAGTTTCAGGATTGAAAGGATTAGGATAGTTACGGTGCAAAGTAATACAAGCAGGCAATGTACTTGAAGGTTCTTCTTCAGGTTCTCCTAAAAGATTATCTAAAAGGTTCTGACTTTTAACCTGAAAATCTTGAACATCTGTAGGATTTAACCTTCTGATATTCT
>JACNIV010000221.1 GCA_014382915.1 Candidatus Cloacimonadota bacterium
GATGCAGAAAAGATAATCCTGCATCAAAAGCGGGTTGGAACAAATACAATACAGATCGTTGATAAGTTACAAACAGGGACCTATGAAGATATCCGCACTGCATTAAATAATATTAAACTTGTTCAGGTAATACACGTTTCAGATGAGAGCTCAATAGATGAAGCAATTGCTGTTTCACAGCATGTGGATGCTGTGCTGCTGGATTCGGGAAATCCAAAACTGAAAGTGAAAAAATTGGGTGGAACAGGCAGGATTCACAATTGGGAGATCAGTAAAATAATCCGTCAGAAATTGAATATCCCCATCTTCCTGGCAGGTGGAATTAACCCTGATAATATTATAAAAGCTATTCGCTTTGTTCAACCATTTGGCATCGATCTTTGCAATGGTGTAAGAACCAACGGTAAATTAGATAAGAGTAAATTAGGAAACCTATTTAAAGCAATAGAAACTGTATAAGTAGGATTAAATAATTTCTCTCCTTCCGAAGTTTCCACTTCGGAAGAAATAAAAGATTTGAAGCTTCAGCTTCTAATAAAAAATCACTTCTTATTCCCATGCTCCCGCGTGGGAACATTTGGGTATTTATGCGTTCCAACGCAGGAGCGTAGGAACGAGATCTTCATTTTTAAGCGTAGGAACGAGAGTTTAAGTTATGTCAAATAAATCTTACACCTTTAGTGGAAAAAGCATTCAAAGAAAGATCAGCAAATTCCCTGCGTTCATATTTTTCTACAGCAGCAGCACCTATCATGGCAGCATTATCCATACAATATTCAAGGGGAGGGAAATAAACTTCTATGCCCAGTTTTCTCGTTTGTTCTTTTATTTCCTGCCTGAGAAGGCTGTTAGCTGAAACTCCTCCGGCTACGATTATTACTTTTGAACCATGCTTTTTCGCATAATTAATTGTTTTAGAAACCAGGCTGTCTACAATAGCCTTTTGAACAGATGCGGTAATATCAGCTATATGCTTTCTCTGAAACTCTATATCATGAGCTAAAAGGTAATTCCGCACCGCAGTTTTGAACCCGCTGAAGCTGAAGTCGAAATTATCTTTTTGCTTCATAGCACGTGGAAAATCTACAAAGTGTGGATCTCCACCTTTTGCGGTACTGTCGATTTGAGGTCCACCCGGATAACCTAATCCCAATAATTTCGCTACTTTGTCGAACGCTTCTCCAGCCGCATCATCGCGAGTTTTTCCCACGATATCGAAATCATCTATAGCTCTGAAATCAACCAACTCGGTATGTCCACCGGAAACTACCAGAGCCAGGTACGGAGGATCAAGTTCAGGATTCCGGATCTTATTTGCATAAATATGCCCCAGCATGTGATTCACAGCAATAAGAGGTTTATTCAGGCTGTAGGCCAGGCTTTTAGCAAAAGAAACTCCCACCAGTAGTGCTCCGATCAATCCCGGATTTACCGAAACTGCAATTGCATCGATATCATTGAAAGTTACTTTAGCTTTATTCATTGCCATTTGTGTTAGTTTCATAATGTTCTTCATATGCATTCGTGAAGCCAGTTCGGGTACAACACCCCCAAAATCCTGATGAGTGATCTGGGAAGATATAAGATTGCTATAGACTTTATAATTTGAATCGATAAAAGCTACAGAAGTATCATCACAGGATGTTTCAAAGGCAAGTATCTTAATCATGTTTCACCATTGAAGGTAATTTCTTACTTATTTTCAATAACCTGAATTTTCTTAGGGGTGTACTCTATGATCCTGATGCCTGCAGGGACTTCGAATTTTACTTCTGTAAATCCTTTTCGTACTTTCGCTAAATTGATGTTGGCAATTATTGAATTGTTATCGAGTTTTTCCACGATCTCTTGAGGGCCACGCACCATTATCGAAACTTTTTGAGGAATTATCGAGATGTTCTCTGTTTCCGGGAATTTAATGGGGATCAGGGAAATTGTACGGTTGATGATCTTGGTTTGTGTTACTTCGAATACGATCCTGTCTTTTAACAATTCGGCTTTGGGATCGGGTGTGATAAGCAAAACCGTAAGTTTTCCATCATTTACCATTTTTTTAGAAATAGGTTCGGTTTGAATTACTTTAATTGCGTTAAGAACGGCTAACGGACCCTTCACAGTTACCCTCTGTTGAGTATTTGTGATCTTATTCTCGATGAAGAATTCCTCATCTTTGGCAGAGGTATATTGTATCTCGATAGCTTTATTCTTCTCTACCAGTTTATCCATGCTCACATTCAGATTTCCGCTTTTATCGATATTAAGTACATCTAATTGAAGCCGGTGGAAATAGACCAAATTCTTTTCAGTGAAATTAAGTTTGTTTTTTCCGTATTTAAAGTTTTCTGCATCAATTTCGAAATGGGTTTTAGATAATTTAAAAAAAAGAATATCCATTCCTTTTGCACGAATATGAACAGGGATTTCAGGAAGCTCTTCCTCAAACACCAGGTCATGTGGCACATTTACTAATTTTATTGAGACAGGAATTTCTTCTTCATGAATTTTCATTAATGTGAACTGCATCCAGAATAAGATCGCAATTATAAGAACCAGAATTTTAATTAAAAAATTTTTTCCCATTAATAGTTTTTATTTCTTTGACTTTTAATTATACGCCAGAGTCTTTCACCCATCTGAGACATATTCTCATTTTCGTCATTCATCCAATCTTGAATTGTTTGTTCGGTGAGAATTACGAATTCTTCAGTTTTATCTCTTCTATTTTTTTGTACAACGATATTTGCAAGTTTCTTCATCGAGACCCAGATGGTTTTAATTCTTTGCTCGTTGGCTTCGGCTAACCATTCTCGTATATAAGGAAAGACAACGATCGGATTTACCCGGGCAACCTGAGTAAGTATATGAGTAATTTTCTTCTGAACTTCCATTGTTTCATCATCTATTACTTTCCCTATAAAATCCATAATGAAGTTTGGATCGGAGTTTGCAATATTTTCCATCCCGTGAAATGATAACGCTCTTTTATGTGAATTTTCAGATTCGATCCAGATGCTCATTCGTTCTTTCATAATATCGGGATATCGTTTCCACATATCATTGATTATACTCTCAGCTTCCCAGGGTACACTATCGAATGTTTTTTCCAGGATTTCAAAGATCTTTTCAGGTTCTTCAAAGTAAAAGTTATATAAATAAAATAATGCAGTTGCTCGAACACCATATAATTTATGTTCTAACATACGCTGAGTTATTTTCATCATCTTCTCATGATCTTCATAATTAGTGAGATTTCTTCCCAGATATTCACGAGTGAAGTAATTAGGTGTTTTAGATATTTCGATCAGTTTTTTTTCTACCTGTGCTATTTTATTTTTATCAAGAAGCTTGAAAGTGGCATCGAGTATCGCATTCAAAGCCTTGC
>JACNIV010000222.1 GCA_014382915.1 Candidatus Cloacimonadota bacterium
GACTTCTTCATGCCAAAGAGTGGGGAGAAGAGATCGGTGATACTTCCGGCTTGGATGATGATGAATAATTCACCGCAGAGAGCACGGAGAGCGCAGAGATGAGTCAAAAAGATAGGCTGAGTAAAATTACTGAAACAATCATAGGTTGTGCTATAAATGTTCATAAAGAATTGGGTCCGGGACTTCTGGAGTCTGCTTATGAAGCTTGTTTATTATATGATCTATCTCAAACTAAAATGAAAATCGAAAGCCAAAAACCACTTCCAATAATCTACAAAAATGTGAAACTTGATTGTAGTTATCGTTTAGATTTACTAATTGAAGATGATGTAATTGTTGAAATAAAATCAGTGGAAAAACTGCTACCGATTCATAAAGCACAGTTGCTTTCTTATCTTAAAATATCCGGTTTAAAAGTTGGATTATTAATAAATTTTAACGTTGAACTTTTAAAGGATGGCATTATTAGAGTAGTAAATAATTACCCTGATTCTCTGCGTCCTCAGCGTTCTCAGCGGTAAATTAATAAAATAAAAGGAGAAAAAAATGGAAGAAATCAAAGATGTTGTTTTAGAATATGTTATCGAAGAATACCTCGAAGACGAAGATGAGGAAATAACTTATGATACACCACTCATTTCCGGCGGGATCGTGGATTCATTCTCGATGGTATCACTAAAGAGATTCCTGGAAGCAAGATACAAGATTTCCATTCCGGACGAAAAAGCTTCTCCGGAAGCGTTTGATTCAGTTAATAAGATCGTAGAATTAGTAAAAGAATTTATTGGGTAAATTAAAAGGAGTAAATTATGGGTTACAGCGATAAAGTCAGAAAAATGTATCAAGCACAGATCAAAGGCATTCATGATGCAGGGATATTCAAACAGGAAAGATTCATCCATTCTTCCCAGGCTGCCGATATTGAGGTTGAATTCCCAATCGGATCTTCATTGAAAAAAGTTATTAATATGTGCGCAAACAATTATCTGGGACTTTCCAGTCATCCGGAAGTTATCAAAGCTGCACATGAAGGATTGGATTCCCGTGGATACGGCATGTCTTCCGTTCGCTTTATCTGCGGAACTCAGGATATTCATAATGAACTGGAAAAGAAAGTTACCGAATTCCTGGGGACAGAAGATACGATCTTATTCCCAAGCTGTATGGATGCTAATGCCGGTGTATTTGAAGCTATTCTGACAGAAGAAGATGTGATGATCTCCGACCGTCTCGTGCATGCTTCGATCATCGATGGAATTCGTCTTTGCAGCGCTATGCACGATACCTATAAACATTCCGATATGGACCATCTTGAAAAGAAACTTCAACTTCATGCAGATAAAAGATTGAAGGTTGTGATCACAGATGGCGTTTTCAGTATGGATGGTGATACAGCCAAGCTCGATGAGATGGTTGAACTCTGCGAAAAATACGATGCCATGCTTTTTGTAGATGATTCTCATTCTACAGGATTTATCGGGAAAACTGGTCGTGGAACTCATGAACATTGTGGCGTTTTTGGAAAAATAGATATTATCACAACTACATTCGGAAAAGCCCTCGGTGGTGCGTCCGGTGGATGCGTTTCCGGTAGAAAAGAACTTGTGGAAATGTGTCGCCAGAAAGCACGCCCATATCTTTTCTCAAACACGATAGCTCCTGTTGTTGTTTCTGGTGTTTTAAAAGTTCTGGATATTCTTTCACAAAGCACAGAACGAAGAGATAAGCTGGAAACAAATACAGAATACTGGCGTAAAGGTTTAACTGAAGCTGGATTCGTTCTGCAACCCGGTGACACTCCAATAGTTCCTGTAATGCTATTCAATGCAAAACTTTCTCAAGATTTCTCACGAGATCTATATGATGAAGGTATCTATGCAATTGGTTTCTTCTTCCCGGTAGTTCCAAACGGAAAAGCCAGGATCAGAACGCAGATCTCTGCAGGACACGAAATCCACCATCTCGATAAAGCACTGAATGCCTTTATTAAAGTTGGAAAAAAATATGATATTCTTGGAAAAACGAAACAAGACATTATAGATATGTACGGATTATAATTGGATATTAATTAATGCCCTGATAATTCAGGGCTTTTTTAGTTAATGCAATGAAAAAAACCGGAATCTTGTATATTGTTCCCACACCTATCGGCAATCTTGCAGATATGACTTTCAGGGCGGTAAAGATTTTAAAGAATGTTGCTTTGATCGGTGCCGAAGATACTCGCACTTCAGCAAAACTATTAAAGCATTATCAGATTAAAACTCCGATGATAAGTTATCATAAATTTAATGAACGCTCCAGAGTTGAAAAATTCTTGGATAAATTGAATAATGGGGAAGATGTAGCTATCATCTCAGATGCCGGCACTCCGGGCATTTCCGATCCAGCTTCGATCATTATAAAAGATGCGATCGAGAATGATATCAAAGTTGAAACATTACCCGGTGCAACAGCTTTTATTCCTGCTCTGGTAAGTTCCTGCTTTAATACAGAGAGATTTTATTTTGCAGGTTTCCTTCCTGAAAAAAAATCGGATAAAGATACACTTCTAAAAGAACTGATAAATATCGAAGATACGATCATCTTTTACGAAGCACCTCACAGATTAGTTAAGTTTCTATCTAGACTGAGAGAAGTTTTTGGAAATCGGAAGATCGTTATTGCACGTGAGCTTTCAAAGTTATACGAAACATACTACAGAACTACAATCGAAGAAGTTCTGGCAAACCCGGATATGATAACCTTGAAAGGTGAATTCGTGATCATAGTGGAAGGTGCACAAAAAAAAGAATACTCAGATGCAGAAATAGTAGAAATGCTTCAGACTGAACTTGATAAAGGTGAATCGAAGAAGGATGCAATAAAAAAAGTTCAAGAAATTACCGGAGAACCAAGAAATCGGATTTATAATTTAGCTCTGTGTTTAGAAAACAAGTAAAAACATTTGACTCTAAAAGCAAAGAAAATTTCTTTAATTGTTTAAATAAGAATACACAAATTATAATTTCTCGGTGTATTCAGTGGTAATAAAAAAAATGGAGGGAATATGTTCCCAGGTGGAAACAAAGGTATGAAGGATCTGATGAAAAAAGCCCAGAAAATGCAGCAGGACCTTGCCAAAGCTCAGGAAGAACTGGCTAATAAGATAGTAGAAGGTTCAGCTGGTGGCGGCATGGTAAAAGTTGAAATGAATGGCAAAAATCAGATTGTTTCTTTGAAGATAGATAAAGAAGTAGTTGATCCTGAAGATGTGGAAATGCTGGAAGACCTCATCATTGCTGCTATAAATGAAGCTCAGGAAAAGATTACTCAAACCAGTCAGGATGAGTTAAGCA
>JACNIV010000223.1 GCA_014382915.1 Candidatus Cloacimonadota bacterium
AAATCTCATAAAAAACTTACGCTGGGTTTATAATACTAATATTCACTGGAAATACCTCCAAATACTGGGATGGAAAAACTGCTGAGAGGATTGTGGAAATCTTTAGAGAAAAGTAATGAATAATTTTATCCCAGTAGCATCAGATTTTATCTCTTCAACTGAAATTGATTCCATTATTCAGCAAAATCAATTTTATCTGGACAGATTGGAATGCAAACGTATTTCTCCTGATAAACTTAAATTCACATCACCACTTTATTATTTTGTTGTTACCGGTGGTACAGAGCAACAAATACTTATCCTGCATGCAGAACGCAAAAATAAATTCCCCAATGAAGAGATCATTTTATTGGCTCATCCCGGTAATAATTCACTTCCCGCTTGTCTGGAAGTATTGGCACGTTTCATTCAAGAAGGGAAAAAAGGAAAGATAATTTATTTGCCGGATTTAAAGATCCCATTTAAAGAATCTCAGAAGATAAACATTCAAAAAATAACTGATAGTAAAACCTTAAAAAGTTGCCGGATCGGCTTGGTGGGAGAGCCATCCGATTGGCTGGTGGCCAGCAGTCCCTCCCCACAGATCGTAAAAAAACAGTGGGGAGCAGATGTTATCCCCATAAAACTTGATGAACTTAAAAAGCAGATATCTTCCATTGAACCCGAAGATACTACGATCATAAAATCTGACTTGATCGAGAAGGCAGATAGAATTATCGAGCCTTCCGATAAAGAAATTGCTGACAATGTGAGAGTATATTTAGCAATGAAGAAACTCGTAAAAAAATATCAGCTCGATGCAGTAACCCTCCGTTGCTTCAATCTTATCCTCGATCTGAAAACAACCGGTTGTTTTGCGCTTTCCAAATTGAATGATGAAGGTATAATCGCAGGTTGTGAAGGTGACCTGGTGAGCACATTGGGAATGCTTTGGACCTACCGTAAAACCGGCAGGATACCCTGGATGGCAAATCCTGCCCGCATCAATCGGAATGAAAACAAACTCTGGCTGGCGCACTGTACAGTTCCACGCTGTCTTGTAAATAGCTATAAACTGCGTTCGCATTTTGAATCGGGACTGGGAGTAGGAATTCAAGGAGTTTTCCCAAAAGGAAAGGTTACACTGCTGCGAATAGGTGGAAAGAACCTGGATAGAATATGGCGGGCAGAAGGCGAGATTGTGCAAATCGGCAGAGAAGAAAATCTCTGTCGTACGCAGGTAAAGATCAAACTTTCCGAAAATGCTGATGTACAGGATATTCTTATCAATCCGCTGGGCAATCACCTGGTAATGCTGGAAGGAAAAAAATTAATATAAAGTGACACGACACACCGTGGCATGAAACTGGTAAAAAAAGGAGCCTTCAATGAAACAGTTTAATTTAGTTTTAATTTTCATTATTTTATTCTTATTATTCAATTTTGTTTATGCACAGGAATATGATCCTGTAGCTGATGTGGATGCGATTGTCGTTTCAGAAAACGTTCGCTTTACCGTGCTTACACCAGGGGTTATTCGGATAGAGTGGGAGGAGAATGGTATTTTTGAAGACTATGCATCTCTGGTTTTTGTAAACAGGAAACTTCCTGTTCCAAAATTTAATAAACAGAATAAAGATGGCTGGCTGCAGATTGAAACAGATAAATTCACACTAAAATACAAAACAGGCAGCGGAAAATTTACCGATAAAAATCTTCAAATCGAATTTGATATGGATGGAACTGCAAAAGTATGGAAACCTGGAAAGGAAAATACCGGCAACTTAAAAGGTACTCATAGAACATTAGACGGATATGATGGAAATTATCACTATTGGGCTAAGAAAGAAATTGATCTGGGACAGGGAATTATTTCCAAAGACGGCTGGGTGCTGATCGATGATTCCGAAAGACCACTTTTCGATAATTCGGAATGGGCCTGGGTAACTCCCAGACCGAAAATAGAACTGCAGGATCTCTACTTTTTCTGTTATGGTTATGATTATAAAACCGCCTTAAATGATTTTATCAAAACTGCAGGAAAAATCGCTCTACCACCCAAATTTGCTTTCGGTACCTGGTGGTCGCGTTATTGGGAATATACCGATTGGGAATTGCGCGAATTGATAAACGAATTTGAAATACATGATGTTCCGCTGGACGTTCTTGTTGTGGATATGGACTGGCATATCACAAGCAAGCCCGAGTGGTATCAGGAAGATGGGAAAAAGATAATTGATCAGGCTGGGCAATGGGCAGGCTGGACCGGACTTACCTGGAACAAGAACTATTTCCCCGACCCGCAGGATTTTCTGCAATGGACAGAGAAGAAAGGACTTAAGGTATGCATGAATCTTCATCCTGCCTCGGGAATACAACCCTTTGAAGAAAAATACCGGGAAATGGCAATAGCTATGGGCATCGATCCTGAATCAGAAAAATATGTCCCTTTTGATATTGTTAACAAAGATTTTGCCGAGAACTTCATGAAGATCATTCTCCATCCCATGGAAAAAGACGGTGTGGACTTCTGGTGGCTGGACTGGCAACAATGGAGTACCACAACTATCGGCAATGTCAATCCCACGTTTTATCTTAACTATGTTTTCTTCAGTGATATGGAACGGTGGAATAAAAAACGTCCATTGATCTTTCACAGGTATGGCGGTCTGGGAAATCACAGGTATCAGATAGGGTTTTCCGGCGATACTTTTGTGAATTGGAACTCTCTCGATTTTCAACCCTATTTCACTTCAACGGCTTCCAATGTGGGTTTTGGATTCTGGAGCCATGATATTGGCGGACATATGTATGGTGAAAATTCTCCCGAACTTTATACCCGCTGGATACAGTTTGGCATATTCAGTCCGATAGTGCGGACACATTGTACAAAAGATCCCAAAATAAATCGTAGATTATGGACATATCCATTAGAAAATTTTTATGCTATGCGCAATGCTTTTCGGTTAAGGCATACGCTTCTTCCCTATATTTATTCTGCTGCCAGAGAAGCTTATGATACCGGTATTTCAATTTGCAGACCGATGTATTATGACCATCCAAAAGCAGAAGAAGCATACAATTTTCCAAACCAGTATATGTTCGGGAATGATATGTTGATAGCACCCGTGACGCAGCCGATGGAAGGGGACAGCCTGTTCGTCTCCAAGAAAATATGGCTGCCGCAAGGTGAGTGGATAGAATGGTTTTCCGGTACGATTTTAATTGGCGGGAAGATAATTGAAAGAGCTTTTGCTCTGGATGAAATTCCTGTTTATATCAAATCGGGAGCTATCATTCCCATGCAGCAGCAAATGAAGAGTAGCGGAGAAGATCCGGTCAACCCCTTGATCCTGACAATTTTCCCAGGAAAATCGGGTACTACAAAAGTATATGACGACGAGGGAAATACCAATAACTACAAAACAGGAGCCTATACTTTTACAGATATCCATTTCGAGAAAAAAAATAAAATGAAAATTGTGATCGAACCTGTGCAGGGAAGTTTTCCGGGAATGATGGAATCGAGAGCTTACGAACTGAGATTGCCTCTCACTTTCCCGCCGGAAAATATCAAAGTAAACGGTAAAATGATCATTTATGCAAAAGATCTAAAAGCCGGTTCATGGACTTATAATGGCGATGAATTGACCACATACATATCCACACCGGAATTCAGTGTCCAGCAAAAAGTAGAAATTGAAATTAAATTACCTGAATATGATATTGAGTTACTTTCCGGGAAAAAGGGAAAGATCAACAAGCTTATAAAATTTATGAAATTCCTGGCAAAGAACAATTGGGATAAATCCAAATATTCGAATGATGTGGTGGTTAATGCCGCCCAGACAGGACATAGAATAACCCTTGATCCACAGAATGCTTTTACAGAAATTCAGGAATTTGAGGTAAAATGGCAAAAAGTTTTAGAAATGATCGAAGCATATTCCCTGGAAAAACCGAATTATGTTCCTTACCTTGAATTAATGAAGACTGCTGATATGAAGTGATGGGATTCATTATTTTTTGTTTTTTGCCTCCAACCGTTGCGAAGGTCAAGAAATGCAAGAAGTCCAAAAACCATTCGCAAGGTTATATATCCCCTTGCACAAATTAATACTTGACATTATACACACTATTTAGCATATTGCTTTGTGTTTATTGGAGGTAAGAAATGATAGAAAAACATGTCCGAATGAATGTAACTTTACCTGAATCTGTTGCCCGGGAATTAACTCTTATTGCAGATGAGCTTAACGATAAAAAGAGCAGGATCGTGGCAAAGGCATTGGAATTATATTTTGATGAGATAGACGGGCAAATTGCTGAAAAAAGATTAAGTAAATTAAAGCAAGGTGATACCGAACTTGTAGATGCAGAAAAAGTCTGGAAAGAACTTGGTCTGTAATTATGTATCAAGTTAAATTCCTTAAAAAAGCGGTAAACGAACTAAAAGCAATCGATCCGATCTGGCAGAACAGGATCAAAGAAAAGATTACTCAATTAGCAGAAGATCCGGCTCAACTAAAGAACAGGATCAAACCTCTTAAAGGAAAGTACAATAAGTTTTTGAGGTTAAGAGTTGGAAATTATAGAATTATTTTTCAGAAAAAAGATAAAGAACTCATTATTATGATTATCCGGGTGGCACACAGAAGTGAAAGTTATTAGTTTTATCCGGTTAAAATGAATTCTGCAAAATGAAAAAAGGCTGTCTTTCCGTCAAAAGCCGGACACGGTCTGAGGAAATCTTCGAAGTAATTTCTAACGAAGAATCTCATTATAAGCGAGATCCTTCCAGAGAACAATCCGGCAGCTGTCGGATCAGGATGACAAAAACACACTATTTTGCAGAATCCTTATCCGGTTTAAAATAAAGGAGGAAACCAAATGAATGAATCGAAAAAACAAATTCAGTATGTGACCATTATCCGCTGGATCGCAAGAATATGGAGTATCTTAAGTTTAGCCTTTCTCTTATTATTTTTTGGTGCAAGTATTATCAGCTCAATTGGAACTGCTACATTTGCCTTTAAGGATGTACTTCAGTTTGTATTTTTCCCCATAGGATTGACAATAGGACTTATACTCGCCTGGAAATGGGAAGGACTGGGTGGAATAATTGCAATCGGTAGTATTATTGGGTTTCACCTGCAAATGCTGATTAAACATGGGAAACCGGACTTTGTTCTATTTATCGAATTACTCACTGCACCTGGAATACTGTTTGTTTTATACTGGATTTTATCCCAGAAGCGAGTTGTTGAATAGGAATAGGATTTAACTTTTTTTGTTTTCAGTATTTTTTAATTTGACAGACGGAAAGTGATTTTATTTTCTATGTTCGATTAATAGAATAAGTTAGAAAAGATAGGGAAAATGAATTATGATCACAAAAGAAGATAAAAAAACAATACGGGAAATATCCAGGAAATATCATGCAAAACGTGTTTTACTTTTTGGATCCAGCTTATCACCTGATAAAGATAGTAGAGATATAGATATCGCAGTTGAAGGAATTGAACCTTACAAATTTTTTAAATACTATGGCGATTTAATATTCTCTCTGTCCAAACCTATTGATGTTATTGACTTAACCGGAACTTCAAAGTTTATTCAGATGATCCGGAAAGAGGGGGTTTTGCTTTATGGCTGATTATAAAATGAGAATTGAAGCAGAATATGAATCTATAGAAAAATTATTGTCTTCACTACCGAAAGAAAAACCGTTATCAGAAATAAATAATTTAGAACTAGCTGGTGTTGCTGCGCTATTACACAATTTTTATAATGGAATTGAAAACATCCTAAAACAAATATTTCAGTTCAGAGCAATTCCACTTCCCCTGGGAGATTCATGGCATAAAGAGCTTCTTTTGGTTGCAAAAAAAGCGAATATTATTTCTCAAGATTTGGAAAATAAATTCAAACCATTTTTAGCTTTCCGTCATTTTTTCAGTCATGCTTATGCTCTTGAACTGGATTCTGAAAGAATAGAACCTTTAGTTTTTGCAGCTCCTGAAACATTTGAATTGTTAAAAACTGAAATTGGAAGACTTATTTGACAGACTATTAGTGAATTTGTTTTCTATCGAGGAATACATATCACAAATAAATTAGCTTGGGAGGTTAAAGATGTTAAAGAAAATTATTTTACTTTCACTATTTGCCTTTTTAGCAAATTGTATTTTATTAGCAAAAATTTCTGACACTATTGAACAATTTAATAATGATATTTCTGAACCATACTTTCTGAAATTCGATAATAAAGTAACGGATAAGTTTACTACATATGGTTATAAGAAAAATGGAATTCAAGTTTTTCTTACAGTTAATAAAGATCAAAAAATAATTCAAGAAATGATCATTGTCGATGATACTCAATATGGTTTATACCTTATGAATGATGGATATCCAACTTCAAAAGATTATAGAGCAAAATATTCGATACTAATTGCGGTAAGAGCAGTTTTCAAAGATGCTGTTTGTGGTTATATCCAAGACGGAACTATTGATGGATTAAGCTTAGAAAGTGTTACAGATGAAGTATATGATTCTGCATGTTATGGTGAGCAATATAATCGCACAATAAACGGAATTAAGATTACATCAAAAATGATTAATAGAATAGTTACTATTGGAATCGAATTAATATCAGCTTACGATTAAATAATTGTTATTTATTTTGAAATGTATATGAGATATGAAAAATTTTTTAATAATAAAGATTTGATTTTTCATTATACAAAACTTGAAAGAGCTCTCGAATACATTCTTAAAAATAAACAGTTACGTTTTACTAGATTTATTGATTCTGCTGATCCACATGAATACAAAAAAAGAATTTTCGCTTTAACTGGTTTATTTAGCACTTGGAACAAATTTGATAAAAAACTAATCTCTTGTCCTGAAAAAATTAATAACATTATTCAACAGAATTTAAGAATGGCTTGTTTTTGTTGTAATAAAACAAATTATCCAGGTTATTTACGTTCCAGAATGTGGGATCAATATGCTGATAATCATAGAGGTTTATGTTTAGCTTTTTCGAAAAAATCATTGCAGAAAGCTGTTAGAAAACAATTTAAATCTGATTTTAAGAAAAATGGGATAGTCAATTATTACCCTCATAAAGATATAAGATTTGAAAGAATGTACAAATCCCAGGCAAAGACGATTCATTATACTAATCCGAATCATGATATTATTAAAGAACATTTAAATATTAATTATAAATTTCTTTTCTTTAAAAAACATCAGGATTACAGAGATGAAGCAGAATACAGATTTATAGTACTTGATATGGATAACAAATTTGAATATATAGATATATCAGATTGCTTGGTTGGTATCATTCTTGGAGATATTTTTCCTATAACTTATCTTCCTATTATTAAACTTATTGAATCTGAACTTAACATTGTTTGGGATCGTGTAAATATTTGGGATGATGGGAATATGACTCTTAGTCGATAATCTTTATACAAAGTATTATACAGATAAAAAATCAAAATTCCACCACAAACTCCGTCTCATCTTTTTCATTTGTTTCCAGAAAGAATTTAAAGCCGTGATTAAGAAGTATTTCCCTGGTTAAAGTAAGCATGTAATCGTCTGTCTTATCTTTTTCCATTCCTCTTTTTCTTTTTTTAGATCTTCCAACCATTACACAGATCAAGCAAAGCAAGAAGTTCGAAAACCTATGGTATGTATCATGGCATGTATTCGCGATTTTTTCATAGAAAAAACCTCCCGCAAATCCGAGAGGTTTAATATTGTTTTATTTTAACTTAAATTAAATCAAATGCTTGAATTTACTTTCGATCTTATCTTTGCCAACCAGACCGATGATCTGTCCATCTACCTGACCATCTTTGAAAATGAGCAGAGTGGGAATAGACATAATTTTATATTCTGTGGCCAGGCTGGGGCTCTGATCAATATTGAGCTTAACCACTTTCAATTTACCGGTATATTCTTCGGCAATTTCACTGACGGTGGATCCTATAGCCTTGCAGGGACCACACCAGGGTGCCCAGAGATCTACCAGTACGGGAATGTCGGACTTAAGAACTTCCTCTTCAAAATTATCCAGGTTCACATCGATAATTACCATATCTTACCAGCCTATTTAATGATCGCCAGGATATCCGAACTGGAAATTATTAGATATTTTTTATCTTCAATATCTACCTCTGTACCACCGTATTTACCATAAAGGATTTTATCACCAACTTTTACCGAGACCGGAATGATCTTACCTTCGTCATTAATCTTACCCGGTCCCACGGCAATGATCTCGCCGATCTGCGGTTTTTCTTTGGCTGTATCCGGGATGATAATTCCTCCCACATTCTTCTCTTCAAGTTCTTCTTTTATTTCGATCACTACTCTGTCATCAAGTGGTTTCAGTTTCATATTTTCCTCCATTTTTTTTATTTTAAAATATTAATCTAAATTTCATTTTTAGCAAACCCTTTTTTAGAGTGCCAGCTTTTTGCGTCAAGATAAAAATTTCCAGTTATTTTTTACACATCTTTTTCAGACTTTCAACTATTTTTTCCAGTCCGATAATTTTCTGTTCTCCGCTTTCCATCTCTTTCAGAATTATCTTATTTCCGGCAAGTTCGTCCTCACCCAGGATCAGGGTGAAGCGTGATCTTGACCTGTCTGCAGTTTTCATCTGAGCTTTCATCGTTTCTTTATCGGGATCGTATTCCACAGAGATACCTGCATCTCTAAGTTTTAATAGCAGTTTATTTCCATATTCAAATGCTTTCTGACCCAGTGTAACCAGAAACATATCAGGAAGCTGTTCTTTTCCGAAGGAAAGTCCTTCAATTTCCATCGATAAGATCAATCTCTCGAACCCACCAGCAAAGCCGGTACCGGGAACATCTTTTCCGCCAAACTGTGAGATCAGTCCATTGTATCTACCCCCACCGATCAGCGTATTCTGGGCGCCCAGCTTATTATCTATAAATTCAAAAGCAGTCTTATTATAATAATCCAGTCCTCGTACGATTTTTGGATTAACTGTGAAAGGAATCCCCATCTTCTTCAGGAAATCCTGCACTCCGGCAAAATGATCTCTGCATTCATCATCCAGGTAATCCAGCATGGAAGGAGCATTTTTAGCTATTTTTTTACAACCCCGAACCTTGCAGTCCAGCAGTCGTTTGGGTTTTTTATTAATGCGTGTATTACAATCAGAACACATTTCTTTAAGATAAGGTGTAAAATATTTTATCAGAGATCTATCGTAATCCGGAGTGCAATTAACACAGCCTATGCTGTTGATCTCCAGAGTAAAGTTCTTTAGACCCAGTTTCTTCAGGAAACTATATCCAATTGCTATAACTTCAGCATCGATAAAGGGATTATCACTACCAATATTTTCCACGCCATACTGATAAAACTGACGAAAACGACCTTTCTGGGGACGGTCATAACGGAACATGGGACCCATGTAAAAAAGTTTGGTGTTACCTCCATTCATACCCAGGTTATTTTGCACGTAAGAGCGAACTACAGGAGCAGTTCCTTCCGGGCGCAGAGCAAACTTACGTCCTTTTTTATCCTGGAACCGGTACATTTCCTTCTGTACAATGTCGGAGCTGCTTCCCACACTGCGTTCAAAAACTTCGCTTTTCTCAAATATGGGCGTAATGATCTCCCGATAGTTGTAAGTTCTTACGACTTCTTTGAAAACATCTGTTACATACTGCCATTTGTAGCTATCTTCCGGCAGGATGTCGAATGTTCCTCTGGGAATCTGATATTTACCAGCCATAGTCAGTCCTTTATTCTTGTATCTGCTCCCTTTTACTTTTAACCTTGAACCCAAAACCTTGAACCCTGAACCTCTTTTAAAAAAAAGTGTGCACCTGCAATCGATACCTATCCCGAAAAGGAAGCTAACAGCCAGCTCAAACCAGGTTGACCGGCGGCACATCATGAGTTCTGTTTATTGCTGCTTCTTTCCAGACCTGACAAGATTCACAGTTCACAATTGCGTCGGGCTTGATTCTCAACACCGCTTATTATTCCCGATTCAGGCATCAGTATTCTCCTGCAGGAATTCAGCCCCGCTAGAGCGGATTGCGGGTTACAGGGCACCGCTGACTCCCCACCTAGCACACGAAAGCATAGTTTTTTGTCTTATTTATTGTGTCAAGTTTAGAGAATAGAAGAAGTTATTTATTTGAAATCAAATGACACCCAACAGATTTCCTATTGTGGGTTGCCGCATTGATAATAATAGAAGCGTTAATTATAGCATTTCTCAATTCGATGATGTTCTTGTTCAAGCGGGCACTTTGATAGAATTTGAATATCCGATGAGCAAAATAATTCAGGTCTGCCCTGGCTCGCATTAATCCCTTTACTGTTCGAATAATTCCAGCGTAATTCCACATAGTCATCTGGATGGCTTTCCAATCCTGAGCCAGGAGTAACGAATCGAACTCTTCTATGTAATCAGGTTTTTCCCAATCAGGAATGAAAGTAAAACGTTCTTTTTTTATAGGAAGAAATTTTTTAGATATATCCATTGCAGCCAGTTTAGCCCACAAAAGCCCTTCCAGCAAGGAAGATGATGCCAGCCTGTTGGCACCATGCACACCGGTACAACTAACCTCTCCTATTGCATACAGGTTTCTGATCGAACTTCTACCGGTCAGATCGACCTTGATGCCACCGCAGAAATAGTGGGCAGCAGGAACAATGGGGATAGGTTGTTTCGTAATATCGATCCCACCTTCTAAACAGGTTTGATAAATTTTGGAAAAACGTTTTTGCAGAGATTCTTCACCCCGGTAGTAAGAAGCAATATCCAGCAACATATATTCTGAACCGGATTTTCCCATCTCCTCGTAGATCGCTCGGGCTACAACATCTCTTGGCGCAAGATCTTTGAGAGGAGAGTAATCTTGCATGAATTCCCGACCTTTATTATCTATTAAGCGGGCACCTTCACCACGTAGTGATTCTGAAATAAGGAATCTCTTTATATCACGATGATAGAGAGAAGTGGGATGGAACTGGATGAATTCGGCATTTATGATATCCGCACCAGCCCGATATGCCATACTCAAACCATCACCTGTTGCAGAAGATGGATTAGTTGTATGCTGATACAGATTTCCGATTCCTCCGGTAGCCAGTATCACCTTATGTGCAAATAAATTTTTCACATGACCACTTGCTTCATCAAGAACATACAAACCCATTACTTCACATGGTTTATACAACTCCTGATTATCTGTTGAATGGTGTTTATTTGTGATTAGATCGACAGCTATATAATTAGTCAAGATCGGTATCTTTATTTTTTTTGCATAATTAATCAGACTTTGTTGTATCTTCTCACCGGTATGATCCTCATAATGAAGTACTCGACGGTTGGAATGAGCAGCTTCTTCCGTATAATCCAATTCACCTTCGGATGTTCTACTGAATTTGATGCCCAGTTTATCGATGAAAAAATCGAAAACTAACTGTGGACCCTGATCGGCGATCATATGTACTGCTTCCAGATTGTTATAATTACAACCAGCTGTCAGAATATCCTGAACCAGATTCTCGCGGCTGTCTCCCTTTTTCCAGGCAATAACGCCACCTTGAGCATAATTAGTGTTGGTCTCTTCAATGTTATCTTCTTTTGTCAGAACCACCACATCCAACCCGGATTCTTTTAAAAAGATAGCTGCAGAAAGACCAGCTACTCCTGATCCGATAATAATAACATCAAAATATTTTTCCATTTTCTTAACCTTGTGATATCTCAATCATCTTTTTCAATGCTTTTTGAGCATGTAAACGTAACTGTTCATGAACATTAACTTCAAATTTTAATTTATCTTTTCCAGTTTTATAATCCAGAATTGAAGATAAAGATTGAGCTAAATTTATTAAATTGATTTTTCCCATGTTCTTACAGGGTGAATTTCGTAAAGGAATGATCTTTTTATCTTTGAAATCATCAGCTATCCGTAAAACGAAATTGAGTTCTGTTCCCACCCCCCAGATTGAACCTTGAGGAGAATCTTTGATAGTTTGATATATCTTTTGAGTAGAACCCGAAATATCGGAAGAATTAACAACTTCTTCATCACATTCAGGATGAACTATTATTTTTATTCCGGGATATCTTTCTCTTAGCTTAAAAATATCATCCGTTGTAAAGACTTTATGAACATGACAAAATCCATCCCAAATGAAAAGTTTGACATTTTCAATATCCATTTCGGGTTCAATAGTCAGATCCCGATTAATTTTCACAATTTCTTCAGAGGGAATTTTCAACTGTCTGGCAGTATTGATACCCAAATTGTAATCAGGGGAGAAAAATACAGCTTTATCCTGTGACAGATAATATTCAATGATTTTCCCTGCGTTTGAACTTGTACAAACACAGCCATCTTTTTCTCCGCAGAAGCTTTTCATATCAGCGTATGAGTTCATGTAAACTATAGGAATAATTTCTCTTTTACAAGATTTGTTGAGTTTTTTATAGAGTTTTTCCGCAATTTCCGAATCTATCATATCAGCCATTGGACAACCTGCATTCAGGTCAGGCATAATTATTTTTTGATATTTTTTTGCTAAAAGAAATGCACCTTCAGCCATGAATTTCACACCACAGAAAACTATGAATTCCGATTCTGTATTACTGCAATCTACAGCAAGTTTGTATGAATCTCCTACAAAATCGGACAATCGGACAATTTCGATTTTCTGGTAATGATGAGCAGGAATGATCACCCTGTTTCCCAGTAAGTTCTTTAATTCTTTTATTTGTTCAACTATTTTAGTCATTTCACCATTTTCCTGAGCGAAAAATCGAAAGCATTCACACTGTGCGTTAGTTCTCCCACCGAGATAAAATCAACTCCCGTTAAAGCAACTTCCGCTATTCTTTCCAGTGTCATATTACCCGAAGCTTCAACCTCTATCTTTCCCTGAATCATTTCTACAGCTTCCTTCATCGTTGGAATATCCATATTATCCAACATTATCCTGTCCACCCGGCAGGCAAGAGCCTCTTTCACTTCTTCCAAAGTGCGGGTTTCCACCTCTATCATAAAGCGTTTCCCCCACCTTTTGCGCACTTTTCCCATGGCTGCTGTGATACCACCGCAGGAATCAATATGATTATTTTTTAGCATCACCATATCATGCAGCCCCATACGGTGATTAAAACCACCACCGCACCTGACTGCATATTTTTGCAGTTCACGTAATCCGGGTAGCGTTTTACGGGTATCCAGAATTTTCACTTTACCCTGCGCTGCTTCTACGAATAAAGCTGTTCTAGTAGCTATGCCACTGAGATGAGATAAAATATTTAACGCTATTCTCTCACCTGTAAGAATGGAAACTATCTTACCTGAAATTTTACAAATTATATCCCCGGTTTTAATCTGATCACCATCTTTAAAATACGGTTTTATTTCAACGTCTTTATCCAGGAAAAGAAAAACCTTCTTAAAATAGTTGAATCCGCAAAGTACACCTTTATCTTTGGCAAGTAAGATAAATTGATCTATCTCATTTTTAAAAACAGCTTCACTGGTAATATCACCAATATCCTGGCAATCTTCCTGCAGGGCGGTTCTAACTATTTTTTTCCACATTTTCCTTTACCTCACTTTTATTCAAGTCTACAAGTTTTCTAACCAATTTGTTGTCAAAATATTTTACATTTTAAAGATAATTAAAGCTATAAGATCTTAGTTGATAACCTGCAGATATTCACAAAACGAAAATAATTTCCCGGAACCGTAAAGCCATATATTTTAAAAACTTACAGTTTTCCGAGAAATCAATCCACAGGTTATCCACAAAGTTATCCACAAGATCTGTAAGTAGCTGAAATTGGGCAATTAAGCTTGTTTTTAAGAACTGATGGCTTGCTTCAATTCGTCCAGATAAACGGGGGCAGTACCCACTTTTCTTACCTTAAGACCAGCCGCAAAGTTAGCTATTTCGGCAGCCTGGGTCAGAGTCGCTCCGCTGATCAATGCCATACTGATTGTAGCGACCACCGTATCTCCCGCTCCAGAGACATCAAAAACTTCGGTAGCTTTGGTAGAAATATGAACAGGTTTCTTATTCATCTGGAAAACAGACATCCCCTTATCACCAGTAGTGATCACCACACTGCATGATAGTTCTTCCATTATCTTTGTGCCGCATTTTTCCAGGCTCTCCCGGCTACTCACCACGATCCCGCTCATCAGCTGTGCTTCTTTCAGATTGGGAGTAACAAGATCTATATCCTTGTAAAAATCCTTATGCCCGGGCTTGGGATCAATAATCAATTTAATGTTATAAGCTTTTGAAAACAGCTTTAGTTCGTGCATCAATTTTCCGGAGATGGTTCCTTTGGCATAATCTGAAACAATGATCGCGGCCAGCTTGCTGTTCTTACTCAATTGTGACAAAAACATCTCACTGATATTTTCTTCTATATAATCTGTATTCTCGTAATCTATACGTAGCAGCTGCTGGTTCTGCCCTATTACCCGAATCTTCTGGATGGTGGTTTTCTGGGCATCTACATGAATACCTTCTGTATCAATTCCTTTTTGTCTGGCCAGGGAAAAGAAGGTTTCGCCGGACGCATCGTCTCCCAGCACTCCCAAAAGATAAGCATCGCCATCCAGAGTGGAGATATTGGCTGCCACGTTGGCTGCACCACCCAGCGCCCAGAGTTCCTGCCTGACCGATACAATAGGAATAGGAGCTTCCGGAGAGATACGCTCCACCTGACCAATAATATATTTATCCAGCATAAGATCACCGATCACAGCGATCTTGCCGTGGGGGAAAAGGTTTACTATTTGCAGAAGGTCAGTCATATCTTCTCCTTTTCACTCTTACCTGCCGAACCTAATATCCGATCGTCTCATAAACCGTCAAATCTTATTCAAAGGTGTTTGCCAGAAAATTCTGCCAGCCGGTATCTGAAAAATCAAGCTGATTATACTCATCCCATCGTTCCTCGAAATAGTAGTGGGTATCTTCGTCAGGAAACCAGATGATACCTGCTCCGACCTTATCAGAAGTATAACCTGTGGGGTATTCATCTGTTTTTTGAAAGATAAAGCAATCATCGATATTCGCCACTATCCGGTCGCAGAATTCAGCCAGAGAATCAGGGGGATTATGTTCCAGGATATTTGAAAAAAATTCCTTGATATCGACGTCTGCAGGCAGGTTCACTCCCCAGGCTTCATTGAATTCAATGCAATCTTGTCTGCTAAGGTAAAAGATACTATCGGCAGCATGAGCCGACCACCTTTCTGTAAACTCCGAAACATCTGCCAGCAGATTCGGGAAAAGCGAGGTCTTGAGTACCGAACAGGAAATCGGATAGAGCTCTTCCAACCAATAGAATTCATGAAAATAAAATGCAATTTCCTCAGCCAAAATTTGCACCTGCGTATAATCTTCCCAATTAGAGAAAATGATCTGATAGGGAAAACCTAATGTAGGAACAGCATCTTCGGCAGCAATAATGTAGTCGGTGTACGGATAAACTTCAGTGATAACTTCCATCGTCTGCATATTGCAGGCATCCAGTATCAGAATATCGAGCTGGCTATTAATATTTTTCAAGGCATTTTGAAAATCCTTCCCGGCAATGCTGATATAACTTCCACTCTCTTCATCAGGACAGAAACTGGGTGGTAGATCCCTGTTCAACGGATACCAGCCGTTGCCATGACTCCAGATGATAAGAGCTTTTTTATGGGAAGGATATTTATTGAAACCCCAATTGGCAAAGGCGGTTAGAGTGTTATAATCACCACTGTCGATCTCACCCAGGTAGTCGATCAGCTTCTTCTCGCCGGGATAGATACGATACCTATAAGCTCCGGTTATCTCATTATATTGACTATGATCTATCTGTACGATCACGTTAATATCATCAGAAAAATCGGCTACCTGCATTTCAGCGATATCGGCGAGCGCTGCATCGTTCAAGCCATTATCTGCTGCTATATAGATGAGAATGGTCCAATCCTTTTCCCGAGAGCTGCTGCAACCGAAAAGAAGGGAACAAATAAGCAGGATAAACAAATATCTGACTAGAGGAAAATCAATGTAGGAATACATAATCTATTTATATTCTTTAGCTTCTTCAATACCTTTCAGAACCCGCACGCCACCCTGGCAGAGAGCTTCCATCTCTTTCTCACCGGGAATAATATGTATGGGAGCCAGGAAAGCTATGCTTTTATTCAACTGCTCCACAACGTATGGATTATAGGCCAGTCCACCGGTCAGGAAAATGGCATCGATCTTTCCCTGCAACACAGTTGCGCAGGCACCTATTTCTTTAGCAATCTGGTAGATCATAGCCTCAAAAACAAGTTTGGCTTTTTGGTCACCGGCCTCGATCTTTTTCACAATTTCCTGCCCATCATCTGTACCCAAGTAAGCAATTAAACCGCCTGTTTTGGTAAACATCTTCATCATTTCCTGGTGCGTATATCTGCCTGAGAAAGCCATTTCCAGCAGATCTCCGACAGGCAGCGCTCCCGTCCGTTGCGGAGAGAAGGGTCCCATACCAAGCATGGCATTATTAACATCCACCACCCTGCCCTTCCTGATAGCAGCCACACTAATGCCGCCGCCCATATGCACAGCGATCAAGTTTACCTCGGCAAACTCTTTTCCCAGTTTTTCCGCTACAGACATTCCGCAGTAACGTATATTGAGAGCATGCAGCAGTGATTTTCTTTCTATCTGGGGACAGCCCGATATGCGTGCTATTTCCGGGAATTCATCAACCGTAACCGGATCGACGATAAAAGAAGGTATCTTTAGCTCATCAGCAATGACTCTGGCCATGAAAGCTCCCAGGTTGGAAGCGTGGATCCGACCCCACATGGATGTGTCTTGCAGGTCTGTCAGCATGGTATTATTCACCTTGTAAGTTCCACTGCTAACGGATTTCACCAATCCACCACGACCTACCACGGCATTAAGTGTATCGGGAGATACAGAATGCTTGAGTAGCGCCTGCAGAACGAGGTCTTTCCTGAATTCATACTGCTCGATAATGCCACTGAATTGGGCGATCTCTTCGGCAGTATGCCGCAGAGTTTCGGTGAATACCGGC
>JACNIV010000224.1 GCA_014382915.1 Candidatus Cloacimonadota bacterium
CCGGCATATATAGATCCCGACATAATTGAGAACAATAATACACATAACAATAATATTGCTCTTCCTCCCACAGGAAAGTTTTGGAGACAATTCCTCTTATGTATGGCCGATACAGGATATACTGTTCTGGAAGATGAACTGGCTAATTGTACTATCGTATGGGATGAATCCGGTGGAACTACCGATACAGCAATACATATTATAACCGATTGGATCAATGCTTCAATGTCTTTCACTTCCAATGCCGAGCGTCCCCATCAACCTGTTCGTATCTACAGGAAACATATTGGAAGGTGTGGAGAACATGCAGATCTAACGGCAGCTGCTGCGCGTGCAGCTCTTATACCCTGTACAAGTATTTTAGCTATTTCCAGCGATCATACATGGAATGAATTCTGGGATGAAGGATGGATTCATTGGGAACCGGTAAATAATTCCATAAATAATCCTCTTGTATATGAAAACGGCTGGGGATGGAATTTTGCTTCTGTATTCGAAATTAAAAGTAACGGTTATCTCACACCGGTTACTGCTACCTATTCGGAAGAAACTGCAACTATTATTATTTACGCATTAGATAATAATGGTGATCCCATCGATGGTGCAAAAATTACACTTAAAGTACCAGGTTGGGATAATTGGGGATATACGGATAGTGAAGGAAAATATACTTTTATTGTTGGAGAAGGAAGAACATATTATGCCAGGATGGATTCCGAAATTGGAAATGATCCAATTGATGTTAATCAGGTTTATGAAATTGTAGCGAATAGTGCTAACGGGCAAACCTACACATATTCTATGAATGCTGCAGGTACAATGCCGGAAGTTCAATACTCTTTAATACCTACTCCAAATGATGATATCGATGATTATAGGTTGGTTGTGGATTTCACTGTTCCAGAGCAGATAATAAGTGGTGCAATAATTATGGATGACATTGATGGGACTAACTTCTACAATGGTATCAATGATGGTATAATCAATTGTTTTATGACAGATGTAACGAATTATGGTTTATATTCAAATGAGCAGTTGTTTGATACATTCAATGAGATGATATGCGCAGATGAGGGAACGATTGAATTCGATATTCCGGTAGATGAATCATGGTATGCATTCTTCGATAACGGTTTTAGTTTGAACAATCCCCAGAATATCGAGGGAAGTATGAGTTTATATGAATATGATGAAACATCTTCTGATGATGATATAGTTGCCAACGCCAATAAACTCATAGGGAATTATCCCAATCCATTCAATCCGGAAACAACAATTTCTTTTTCTGTAACACAAACGTCTCCGTTTGTGACTCTTGAGATATTTAACATCAAAGGACAGAAGGTAAAAACTCTTATAAATGATAAATTAGATGAGGGTTCGCATCAAGTTGTATGGGATGGGAAAGATAACAATGAAAGTGTTGTTTCTTCAGGAATTTATTTCTATAAATTACAAACAGGAAAATACTCTGCAGTAAAGAAAATGGTCTTGATGAAATAAAAATTCACTGACCTTGAGTGTTTCCTCAAGGTCAGTTCTTTTTTTTAGAAAATAAAAGAAATAAATGAAAAACCAGATCCAACTTGTTTTAAAAGATAACATCATCGATGTTCAAGGTGAGAAAATAGAGGGAAGTGCACTGAGTTTCCTCAATTTAAATACTGGTAAGATCAAAACTGGGAAAATATACAATATCACCTACGATTTGAGTAAAGAGGATATTCAGAAATTCGCTAATCTGGGACTGAAAGATGGGATCATACATGATGTTTACATTAATTCTTTTTATAAAAATTCGTTTTACAAATCGTTCATACTGGTTGCTAAACTACCGGGTGTTACCGATGATGAAGGCGTTTCCGCTCAAAAAACCTTGAACGATATCCTGGAATTGGATTTAGATACAAACACCCAGCACATTTTTACAGATGATATTTATCTCATTGAAAAACAACTATCGGATAAAACTCTGAAAACTCTGGCTGAAAAACTGTTGGGAAACAAACTTATTCATCATTTTGAGTATGGAAGATTTACGGGAAAGATCGACTATATTCCTGAAGTTCGGATAGAACAGAGTAACGAAACTGAAATAGTTGTTTTGAATGTCTCCGATGATGAATTGCTGAAGATTTCGAAGGATAGACTATTGTCTTTGAATTTGGAAGAGATGAAAGCGATCCAGTCTTATTTTTTGGATGAGAAAGTAATCGAAAATCGAAAGAAAAATAATCTGACCAAAAACCCAACGGATTGTGAATTAGAAGTCCTTGCACAAACCTGGAGTGAGCATTGCAAACATAAAGAATTTGCTGCAACAATTCATTATAAAAATCTGGAAACGGGAGAAGAAGAAACAATAGATTCTCTTTTTAAAACATATATCAGAAGTTCCACCGCAATTATTCGAGAGCGATTGAAAAAAGCCGGAAATAACTGGCTTCTAAAGATTTTCACTGATAATGCGGGAGTAGTGAAGATCAACGATAAATCGGTATTTGTGTGGAAAGTGGAAACGCACAATTCACCTTCAGCTATCGATCCTTACGGTGGTGCGATTACCGGAATTCTGGGAAATAATCGTGATCCGCTCGGAACGGGTATTGGTGGAGGCAAGCTGCTTTTTAATACAAATGTTCTCTGTTTTGGTACTCCCGATTATGATAAAAAATTGCTTCCCGGGCAGCTTCATCCGAAAAGAGTTTTTGAAGGAGTCCGTCATGGAATTGAAGACGGTGGTAATAAATCGGGGATACCCACTGTGAACGGCTCGATCATCTTTGATGATCGCTACAGCGGCAAGCCGCTGGTATATTGCGGAACCGGCGGAGTGATGCCATACAGCTTTGCAGGAATTAATTCCTGGCTGAAACCGATAGATAGCGGCGACTTGATAATTATGGCTGGAGGTAGAGTTGGCAAAGATGGAATTCACGGAGCTACTTTCTCTTCTGCAGAAATAGATGAGCATTCTCCGCAATCAGCCGTTCAGATAGGAAGTCCGATAACGCAGAAACTACTTTCGGATTTTATGCAGGAAGCAGTTGAACAGGGTTTGATAAAATGTTCCACAGATAATGGTGCAGGAGGTTTATCTTCTTCTGTTGGAGAGCTTGCACAGATAAGTGGTGGAGCAGAAATACATCTAGAGAAAGTTCCTTTGAAATATGCCAATCTGAAACCATGGGAAATTTTCGTTTCCGAATCGCAGGAAAGAATGACATTCGTGGTGAAAGAAGATAAAAAAGAAGCTCTTTTTAAACTTGCAAAAGAGCGTGAGGTAGAGCTTTCAGAGATTGGAAAATTCACTT
>JACNIV010000225.1 GCA_014382915.1 Candidatus Cloacimonadota bacterium
TCAAACGAAGCAATCTCATTCTTCAGCATATGTTAAATGTATGAGATTGCTTCGAAAGAGAGTTTTGCAAGAGACCTCGCAAAGACAATGTTGAATTTTGCGGAAATAATATTATAAACTTTTAAAGGAGGAAAAATGAGAATGCAATTTCTTTTTGGTGGTTTGTTCTGGGGAATTTTATTAGTACTTTTAGGAGCTACAATAATTATCAAAGCAGTATTTAAAATTAATATTCCCTTTTTTAGAATTGGATTTGCGCTGCTGTTAATTTATTTTGGTGCAAGGATATTGTTTGGTGGAACCGGCATCAAAGCAGATCGCAATACAACTATGTTCAGCGATACGAAAGTGGAATATCTTACCCCCGGCAGTGAGTACAATGTTATTTTTGGAAAGAGCACGATAGACTTGAGCGATATTGATGTCTCGGGAGGTAAGGAAAAGATCGAAATTTCTGTTATATTCGGCTCTGGTATCATTTACATCAACCAGGAAATTCCAATGAAGATCAAGATCAGTACAGTGTTTGGCGATACTAAAATGCCTGTTGGGAATGTGAGTTTCTTTGGAGATTATATTTACAAAACCGGCAGTTACACCGAAGGAGAAGATTATCTCAAACTGGATGTCGATGTTGTTTTCGGCAACGTGATAATCGAGGAGAAATGAGAACTGAATTATCAGAGTTTATTGTAAAACTTCTTACTGAAACAAAAAAGATTGGTCTCATAGTTTCTGACGAGAAAGTAATCGATTTTGGAGTTCAACTTAAATTTTCTAGAAATGAGGAAGAAATACCTTTAAATATTTATTTTTCCAGTAAGAAAGGAATTTCAACTGTAATTGGCGGTGCTCCAAATAATAAACTAAGACCGCTTCTGCAGAAAATCCTGAATCAGAAAATAGACCCTGTTCAAACAGATCATAACTGGAAATTGTGGGCTGGAACGGACGAATCCGGCAAAGGAGATTTTTTTGGACCACTGGTGGTTTGTGGTTTCATCTGCAACAAGGCAATGCTGCCAACTCTAAAAAAGCTTGGTGTAAAGGATTCCAAGTTATTGAAGGATGGGGATATCGAAAAGATAGCAAAGCAATTGTATGCCAGGTTTTTTGGAAATGTAGAGACTATAATTTTGCATCCATCTAAATACAATGAACTATACGAACAATTCCGAAAACAAAACAAGAAGTTAAATGAACTTCTTGCCTGGATGCACGGGCGGGTAATTCTAAATTTAAAAAAGAATCACAAATTTGAAGGAGCCGTAGTAGACCGCTTTGCCAGTGATAAAACTCTGCTTTCTTCCCTTAAAGATCTAAAGAATATAAATTTACAGCACAGGATAAAAGCCGAGGATGATCTGGCCGTTGCATCTGCTTCCATCATTGCCCGTTATTTATATTTAAAGAAGATGAAAGAGCTTTCCGAAAAATATGACCTGGAATTACCCAGAGGAGCTTCTGAAAAAGTTGTGAAAACAGCTTCTGAATTTGTTGATAAATATGGAAAAGAGAAGTTATGTGAAGTTGCAAAAATACATTTTAAGACTTTTCAGCAGATATAAAAAGGGTTATTCTGATGATAATAAGTTATAAAGAATTTACGCCTGAAATTGGTGAAAGAACGTTCATTGCCCCTTCGGCTAATGTTATAGGTGATGTTAAGATCGGTGCAGATAGTTCGGTTTGGTTTGGTACCGTTATCCGCGGTGATGTTCATTCCATTAAGATCGGCAGTAGAACAAGCATTCAGGATCTGAGTATGGTGCATGTGAGTCAATATACAAAACCCGATAAAAGTGACGGATATTCCACCAACATTGGAAGTGATGTAACTGTGGGTCATAAAGTCATGCTGCATGGCTGTACCATTGGTGATGCCTGCCTGATTGGTATGAGTGCTACCTTGCTGGATGGTTGTGAGATCGGGAAGGAATCAATAGTTGCAGCAGGGTCTATCGTTACGCAGAACAAAAAATTTCCTCCTCAAAGTCTGATAATAGGAACACCGGCTAAAGTACTGAGGAAACTTTCGGAAAAAGAAATTGAAAGTATTTATAAATCTGCAGAAAACTATGTAAATTATAAAGATAGTTATCTTTGACTGAATTTGAAATGAATACATTAGTTTTGGAAGAAATGCCGGATCTGTTCTGGCAAAAAATTGAGGAGAAAGGTTGGAGAAAATATTTTTTCCAACCTGAAACTATACCTGCAACTTATAAGATAGAGATTGTTATTATAAGAACAAAAACGGTTTTCAATCGAGCGATGTTCCGGAAATTTCCTGCCCTGAAAATGATCATTCGTGCTGGCAGTGGTTTTGATAATATTGATATTTTAGAAGCTGAAAAGCGAAATGTAACCGTCTGTAACACACCGGAAGCAAATGCAATATCAGCGTATGAGCATACAATATCTTTTATCATGGCTTTAATTAAACAACATCAAACTGCAAAACAGAATATTCTAAAAGGGAATTGGAAAACCGGGTTAACAGATAATTTGGAGCTTTCCGATTTGAATGCTCTGATTGTGGGTGTTGGCAGGGTAGGAACCAGAGTAGCAAAAGCTCTGCAGTATTTTGGTGCTGAAGTTAAAGGTGTCGATCCGTATCTGTCGAAGACAGAATGGCATAAAAAAGAAGTTGAATCTATCAAATATCATGATGGAATAAAATGGTGCAATTTAATTTCGTACCACTGTCCACTTACATATGAAACAAAGAATTATTTTAATGATACAACTATCAGTTTATTAGAACAACCTATCTGGCTTGTGAATACGGCACGAGGTGGAATTATTTCTGAAAATGCATTAGCAGCGGGATTGGAATGCGGTAAATTGTTAGGATTTGCAACTGATGTTTTTTCAGTAGAACCTTTTACTGCAATCGATTATGCTGATTTTAGTAATGTAATTTTAACCCCCCATATCGGATCCTTTACCAGGAAAGCAAAAAATCGAATATCTCTTGAAATCCTGGAAGTATGGTCAAAATTTGTTCATCATAATCTGGTCGTTTCGGGAATAAATAAAAAGTATTTTTTATTAAATAAATAAAAATCGATAAAAAGATAAAATCGACTTGACACAAAAAGGGTGTATTTCAGTTTTGCCAGACCTTTTTATAAAGAGAGGTATTTTTTTTCAGATCATTATAAGTAAAGGTATGATAGACGTGCAGGTGAGTGAGAGAGAATAGAAATTAATAATGAAGAGTTTGATCCTGGCTCAGGACGAACGCTGGCGGCGTGGATTAGG
>JACNIV010000226.1 GCA_014382915.1 Candidatus Cloacimonadota bacterium
TTTTTTTCCATATTATAAAATTCATTCTTGATAATTCGAAGATCCACTTGATTCGACTGGATTCGCTTACTCGTTCCGGTTTAATTCTGGCAGGAATATTCGGTTCGTACAGCCTTGGTGCAAATAATATTGCTAATGTAATGGGTGTTTTTGTACAATCATCTCCATTCAAAGACCTGAATCTTGGAAGTATTTTCAATTTCAGTGGAGTTCAGCAGCTCTTCCTCTTGGGCGGAATAGCCATTGCTATTGGTATATTCACATATTCCAAAAAAGTAATGATGACTGTTGGCTCCAGGATTTTTAAGCTTTCTCCAATTTCTGCTTTAGTGGTTGTACTAGCCAGTTCTACTGTTTTATTCCTGTTCGCTTCTCAAGGTTTGAAAGACATTCTTGTATCACACGGCTTACCTTCATTTCCCCTAGTTCCTGTTTCCAGTTCACAGGCAGTTGTCGGTTCTATTATTGGTATCAGCCTGGCTAAAGGCGGCAAGAATGTGAATTTCCATATCTTGGGAAAGATCAGTATCGGATGGGTGGCAACTCCTGTTGCTTCCGCCATCATTGCTTATGTAGCACTTTTCTTCATGCAGAATGTTTTCATGCAGGATGTATTTATTAAGTAAGTGGGTACTAACCCACAAATTTATCAACCGTCCCACTATGTCCGGCAACTAACGGAATGATTTATGTTTTCAAATTTTTCTTCTCCGCAGCCGGAAAGAGAATATTATTCAGGATAAGTCTGTAGCCAGGTGAATTTTTATGCAGATCCAGTACAGTTTCCGGGTCACCGATCTTGTGCTGGTAATCTTCCGGGTCGTGTCCACCATAAAATGTAAAAGTACCTTTCCCAAAATTCCCATGTAAATATTTCACTTCCTCTACCTGTGGGGATTCTCCCAGAATGATCACACTATTCTTAACATATTTTTTATGAAAAGAGGTGGTCTGTCCTAGGAATCCGTTGATGATGCTGGTGTGACATTGGGTTAGCATAGTTGGAACGGGATCGTACTTAGCGGAAAAATCGAAAAGGGTGAAGTAATCGGCTTCTGCCCCACGCAATTTGGCATAATCGCTGGCATCAATTCCGGAGAATTCATACACAAATGGATTGGTGATCAATTCGAAATTTTCAAAGGCAAATGTGCGTGAAAAATCCAGCTTGCTCTGATAATTTGGATCGAGTCCATCTCCATCAAAAACCGGTTCACAGATATCCACATTTCGTGCTGCCAGGGCAATGTCATAAGTATCGGTTGCAGCACACATGGCAAATAAAAATCCTCCGTTTTTTACGTATTCTCGTATCTTTTCCACAGCAGCATGTTTTAATTTCCATACTTTACCAAAACCCAGTTTTGCTGTCATTTCTTCATTATTTCGTACGTCTTCCTGGTACCAGGGAGCATTACGAAATCCTGAATAGAATTTGCCGTATTGACCGGTAAAATCTTCGTGATGCAGATGAAGCCAGTCATATTTATCCAGCTCCCCGGCAAGAACTTCCTCATCCCAAACGGTTTCATATTCGATTTCCGCATAAGTAAGAGCCAAAGTAACCGCATCATCCCAGGGCTGTTTATTGGGAGGAGTGTAAATGGCAATGGTCGGCTCTTTTTCCAGCACGACTATATCCATATTGGAAGTTTCAATTTCTGCAGTTATGGAAGCGATCTCGATAGCGGATACATTTTCGTAGCTAACTCCACGAATGTTGCAAAGTCCTTCTATTTCGGGAGAATCCGGAATGATCCAGGAACCGCCCCGGTAGTTTAAAAGCCACTTTACGTTCATCTGCATTTTCAGTGCAGAAAAAGCTACTCCATAAGCTTTCAGGTGGTTTGATTGGGTAAGGTCCATTGGAATGAGAATTTCGGCAGATACTGAGAAGCTAACTGCAAGAATTATAATAACTAAGATATATTTCATTTTTACTCCAAACTTTTATGATCTCGTTCGTAAGTTATACTTGCGAACGAATCATCTTTATTCAATGGAAGTTAAACTTCCAAACAATTGTGTTCTCAAGTTCAAATTGAGAACAAGAAACCTCTCATGAACCCGTTCGGAAGGTTTTCAACCGTTCCGAAGGTTTCTACATAAATTCTGAAAATATTTCATTCGATACAAAGTAAGCTTCCGGTGTAAGCCGGATATAATTATCACTTTTTTCCAACAACTTCTCTGTAAAGAATTTTTCTAATATTTTAGAATATCTCTCTGTAAAATCAGCTCCGAATTTTTCTTTGAAAAGTGTCAGATTCATTCCCCTTGTTTTCCTGAGTGTCAGAAAAATGAATTCTTTTTCATGATCTTCATCTGATATTTTTTCCCAATTCCGAAAAAGATCCATTTGCAAATACTTCTTAATACTAGCTGGGTTCGTATATCTGAATAAATCAATATATCCAGTCGCAGCAGGTCCCAGTCCCAGATAAAATTTATCGTTCCAATAACATATATTATGCTTCGATTCAAATCCTTTTTTGGCAAAGTTGGAAATTTCATATTGCTCATATCCTGCTGCGATTAACCTTTCTCGAATTAAAAAGAAAAATTCAGAAACAGCTTCATCATCAGGTATTAAAACTTTTTGTGAGAATAGTGGAACATCTTCATCTAAACTTAGACAGTATGTGGAAATGTGCTCGGGATCAAGTTCTATAAATTTTTCTATAGAAAATAACAAATCGAATTTCTTCTGCCCGGGAAGCCCATAGATGAGATCCAATGAAATGTTGGTAAAACCGACTGCTCGAAGATGATCATATGCTTTTATTATTTGCTTCGAGTTGTGCAACCGACCCAGCAGTTTCAATTCTTTATCCAATACAGACTGTGCTCCCATGCTGATACGATTTATATTTGTTTTTTTAAGTTTATTTACATATTCACTTGTTACGTTAACAGGATTGATCTCCAGCGTTGCTTCGATAAGGTTGGATGTATTGAATCTTTGTAAGATCGATTCGATCTCTTCCGGTTGCAAAAGAGATGGAGTTCCACCACCGAAATATATTGTTCTGGGTTTCATTTTGAAACGGGATTGGTAAGCTTTTATTTCTTTTGTTAGATTTCTAAGAAATTTGTTTTTTATTTCTTCAGAAAATATTTCCGAGTAAAATGAGCAATAACCACATTTCTTCAAGCAAAATGGGAAATGTATATAAACGTGTTCTATTAGTGGATCAGTTTGAAAAATCTCTTCCATCTGATCTCGGATTTTCCTTTGAACCTTCTCTGCTGTTTATAGATGTAA
>JACNIV010000227.1 GCA_014382915.1 Candidatus Cloacimonadota bacterium
CCCATCTGAATTCATAATAAAAATTTCGTTAATTCCAGTTCTTCTCGAAGTCCAAACAATTTTTTGACCATCATGTGAAATATCGGGATCACCATCCCAAGAATCATCGTTTGTCAAGTTTGTTCTACCACTTCCATCAGAATTCATAATGTAAATATCCTTAGGATAATTGGCATATGAAAAGAATACAATTTTTTCACCATCACCAGATATTTTCATATCTTGATCAGAACCTACATTATTAGTTAGATTTATTTCATTGCTCTCATCTGAATTCATAATGAATATATCACAATTCATAATACCAAAAATTCTGACAAACAGAATGTGATCACCATCTGGTGTCCATATCGGATTAGAATCGCAATAGGAACTGTAAGTCAATTTTGTTTGATTTATACCGTCTTCATCCATAATGTATATATCTCCATCATCACCAGATCCCCTTTCAAACACGATTTTAAAGAAGGAACTTCCAGTTGCTACTGTACTCGAAGTTTCCAGATTAAAAATATCCGTAACTGTGACTTGGTAATATCTTCTCTCGTCCTCACTAATACCATTTACAACATAGGAAGCATCAGTCACCTCGTTAGATTCATAAATCAAAGTCTCACCACTCATATCTTCTGATAATGATTCATACAATTTATAGGAAGAAAAATCATCATCAATACACTGTGACCAAGAGATAATAAATGAACCGTCTTGATAAGTAATAGGATACAATTCCACAGGTGTAGGATATGATCCCGAATTATTAATTGTTAGAGTAATCGGATCACTATCAGTTGTGTTACCACTTGTATCATAAGCACGAACAACAATTATATAAGAACCGTCTTCATAAGTTGTAGTATTCCAATCCAGAGAATACGGTTCAGTATTATCAATGACGCCAGTAGATATACCATTCACCCATAATTCAACCTTTTCAACACCTTCATTATCAGATGACATACAAATAATAGAAACCACTTGATATACAATTGAACCATCTTGTGGGGAAATGATGGTTACTGTAGGTGGAGTAGTATCTGGTTTTGTATTTTTTTCACAGCTAATTATGATTGAAATTATGATGATTAAAAGAAAAACAAATTTTATTGGTTTATTCATTTTTACTCTTCTGTGCTTGCTTACATAATTCATCTAATTCCTCTCTGATGAAATAGTTATCTAAAATCGTTCTTGCTTCAGGACAATTATCTGTATTTCTTAACTTCCATTCTATTTCGCTATAATCTTTGAAATCACCTGATCTTGCATATTCATAAGCCCATTTTAAAATTAATTCTTCTCGTTCTTTCTTTCTCATGCCATTTCCTTTGCTTACATAGTTCTGTTTACTTTTACAGAAAATATTTCACCTACCGAATGAATCCGCGAACAAAGCCACATCTTTCAAATTTTAATATCTCAGTCACAGAATTAACGATATTAACATTTTACAATATTTCCAAAGCTGAGTACCATAAACCGTGAAAAAAATAAAAAATTGGAGAAAGATGTCAAGGAAAACCTACTCCGCTAAAGCTTCATAGGTCAAGAAGTTGTTTCAGGTTCAGGGTTCAGGGTTTTGAGGTTGTGGGATTACATATATCAATTCTAACATAGATTCTTCGTCGAATGCCTTTGTAAGTACTACCTCAGAAAGACAGATTGTTGTTCAGAATCCCTCTGCATCACACCAATTAAATTAAGAATATTGACAGTTAAACAAGTTTATTCAAATTCAATTCCCAATAATAGTTCAGGAGAATTTTTATGAAAAGTATGACCGGATTCGGGAAGGCCGGATATTCCGATGATAATTACGAGATAAATATAGAGATCAAATCGGTTAACAGCCGGTTTCTTGACCTTAAGATCAAGCTTCCGTATGAGATATCATTCCTGGAACCCGTATTCTCGAAAACGATAAGTCAAAGGATAAAACGCGGGAAAGTGGATGTTTATGTAAACTTTTTGAGTAAGAAACCACCGGTTCTGGAATTGAATGAGGAAACTGTGAAAACCTATTGGGATCTATATTCCCGGGCGAAAGAAGTATTGAAGACCGATGCCGATCTTCCCTTTGCCAACGTATTATCGGAAAAGGATGTTATCGCTATCAGGAAAGATGATCTTGAAAGCGGAGATTTTATCGAGCTCGTGAGCAGTGTGCTGGAAAAGGCTCTGGCTGAACATCAGAAGATGGCGCAGAATGAAGGAAGATCCATGCTTGAATTTCTTACTGCTTCCCTTAAGATCATGAAAAAATCGATTGATAAGTTACAAAAAGCTTTCCCAAAATATAAGAAAGAAATACATAATAAATTGAAAACAAACGTGGAAACCATTCTCAAGGATAAACTGGAAGGTGACGATTACAAAAGGTTCCTGCAGGAAACTGCTCTTTACATCGAGAAAGCAGATGTGAATGAAGAGATCGTGCGACTGCAGCATCATCTGGAAAAGTTCAAAAATAAACTTAATACAGATAGTGAATCCGGTAAAAGTCTTAATTTCATTTTGCAGGAAATGTTGCGCGAGATCAATACGATCGGTTCCAAGTTTACTGCTACCAGCGCTTTTGACGATATTCTAACCATTAAAGAAGAAATAGAAAAATGCCGGGAGCTTGTGCAAAATGTCGAATAACGAGCCAAAACTCAGTTGGACCTCTCACCCACTCAAAGATTATCCGCTTACATCCATTGTACTGATCATTTTTATTCTCATTATTTCAGCCTCCTTATGGCAAATTGCTGTGGTAAGCTGGGAAATGCCTTTATTCTTTTACCTGGGAATGGTGATATTTGTTTTCAGTCTTATAACTTACTTCATTCCTACCAGTTATGAATTCTATGAAGATAAAATTGTGATCTATTATTTCTTCATTCGTATGGAAAGAGTGTATTCAGATTTTGGCTGTTTCTATACAGATAAAAAAGGCGTTATGCTCAGCACCTTTAAAGCACCCCGCCGACTGGATGCTTTTCGCGGTCAGTCTATCAGGTTCTCCAGAACGCGTTCGGAAAAAGATGAACTTCTCAAACTATTAAAAGAAAAAATCGGCAATCAAGTTTAATGTACGATAAACAGTTAGCACATAATCTTAAAAAGTTCCTTGAAGATAATAAAGATAGTAGTTATAAAATAAAGGATTTAACTAAACATTTACATATAAAAAAACATAAACACAAAGATCTGATCGATACTCTTTTCAAACTGGCACGAGACGAAGAGATAATTCTAAAGAATCGGAGATATTCAGC
>JACNIV010000228.1 GCA_014382915.1 Candidatus Cloacimonadota bacterium
AAGAGATCAAGATCGAACCGGCAGAAGACCCCAAGATCGAAGAGGTTAAAGCTGAAGAAATTCCCAAAGAAGAAAAGAAGAAGATCGATGAGAAAGTTGTTTTCTCAGAAAAAAAACAGTTGAAATTTTATGAAACTTTAAGGAAGAGAATTCTGAAATTTGCTAATGAAAAAGGTGGAAAAACCGGCAGTAAATTTGCTGAATATCTGCTCTCATTACCCGATTTTTTAATACTACTCTGCCGCTTGGCAGTAGATAAGCGCGTGCCATCCTCTCAGAAATTTATGGTGGGTGGAATTATTGCTTATATCATTTCACCGATCGATATCATTCCTGATTTCATTCCTGTGATAGGTTATGTGGACGACCTGGTTTTGGCAGTCTTCGGATTGAACATTGTACTTAATGACATTGATAAGAAAATTGTTTTGGAAAACTGGAGCGGACAGCAAGATCTGCTGGAATTGATGCAGAGAATAACCTTAACAGCAGAACAATTCCTTGATAGGAATATCTTGAAAAAGATCAAGCACTGGATACAGAAAATAACAAAATGAAATTACTGCTGGCAACCAGAAACAAGGATAAAATCGTTGAGATTAAAGAAATATTAGAAGATCTCGATGTGGAAATCGTTTCTGCTTCTGATATTCCCGGCATGCCGGATGTAATTGAAGATCAGGATACTATAAAAGAGAATGCAATCAAGAAAGCGAAGGAATGTGCTGCATTCTCTGGAATGCTAACCCTGGCAGATGATACAGGTCTTTTTGTGGAAGCTCTCGATGGGAAGCCCGGAGTTTATGCTTCCCGTTTTGCCGGAGAAAATTGCTCCTACAAAGATAATCGCAATAAGATGCTGAAAGAAATGAAAGGAAAAACCAATCGTAAAGCTCAATTTCGTACGGTTGTTGCTTTTGCTTCTCCCCAAGAACTGATAGAAACGGCTCAGGGAGAAGTTGACGGTACAATTATAGAAAGTGAAATTGGCACAGGTGGATTTGGTTATGATGCGATCTTTAGAGCTGTAGAGACAGGAAAGACATTTGGGGAAATGAGTGAAAAGGAAAAGAATAAAATAAGTCACCGGGGCAGGGCATTCAGGAAGATGATTCCGGTGATTGTTGAATATAAAAATATGTCTTTCTGAGGTATCTAATAGCCTTGCTTACGAAGAATCTATTGAACATTTCAATAGCTTAACTTCCTGATTGGGAATAGATTCTTCCAAAGAGCAACGTGCAGGAAACGTCAGAAAGCCAGGGTATGTTAAAGATACGAGACGGAGAAATAATGGTTAATCCTCAGATTTTCAGGCAATACGATATTCGTGGAGTTGTAGATAAAGACCTTACGAACGAAACACTGTACCTGATAGGAAAAGGTTATGGAACATTCCTGCGGCGACAGGATCTTAAAACCGTAGCTATTGCCGGAGATGCTAGGTTGAGCACTCCCCACTTCAAACAGAACTTTATCAAAGGAATGCGCGAAGTTGGAATAGATGTTATAGACGTAGGGATCATGGCAACCCCCGTGCTTTATTATTCTATCTGGAAACTGAAAACCGATGGCGGAGTGGTGATCACAGCCAGCCACAATCCTGCTGAATACAATGGTATTAAGATGAACAAAGGACTGCAAAGTGTTTATGGGCAGGACATCCAGGAAATTTTGAAACTTATTCAGGCAGATGATTTTGAGAGTGGTGAAGGAACGCTTTCAACCAATGATGAAATGCATGAATTTTACAAGGATTATATAGTAGCCGGCATAAAGCTCGATCGACCGGTTAAAGTAATCGTAGATGGAGGAAATGGCGCTGGAGGACCTTATCTGCCGGAAATTCTCAGGCGGCTTGGCTGTGAAGTAAAAGAGCTTTACTGCGAACCGGATGGCACTTTCCCAAATCATCATCCCGATCCCACTGTGGAAAAATATATGACCGATCTGATTGCCGAAGTTAAGAATTCAGATGCAGAAGTTGGTTTGGGATTAGATGGTGATGGTGATAGAATTGGTGTTATCGATGAGAAAGGTAAAATGCTTTTTGGTGACCAGACGCTTAACATCATAGCCCGTGATTTCCTGAAACATCATCCCGGAGAGAAGATCATCGGTGATGTGAAATGCTCAAAGAATTTCTTTGATGACATAAAAAAACACGGTGGTATTCCCATCATGTATAAAACAGGTCATGCCAATATTAAAAGTAAAATGCAGGAAGAAGGTCTTTTGATGAGTGGTGAAATGAGTGGTCATATCTTCCTGAAAGACCGTTTCCTGGGCTTTGACGATGCGATCTATGTTAGTGCCCGTTTCGTGGAGATCATGAGTAAAACAGATAAACCGGTGAGTAGATTCCTGGAAGACCAGCCCAAGATGTATAATACCCCGGAGCTTCATTATAAAAGCACCGACGAAGACAAATTCAAACTGGTAGAAAAAGTGCGCGATTCATTCATAGAAGAAGGATATGATGTAAATGACATCGATGGCATGAGAATAACCTTTAAAGATGGCTGGGGACTTTGCCGGGCTTCAAATACAACTCCTGTGCTGGTGCTTCGCTATGAAGCTGAAACAGAAGAACGACTGCAGGAGATAAAAAAATTGATCGAAGATAGAATTGAAAAATTCAAATAAATCTTATAATAGCAATTCTTATGGACGGTTCATTTGAATCGTCCATTTTTTTATAAAGGGTAAGAAATGGACTGGAATGATCATGCAAAATATTATGATTGGGAATTTGATCTTATCTGTACCAATCAAAGAGAAGATGTTCGGATTTGGAAAGCACTGGCTGATGAATTCGGAGATCCTATCCTTGAACTTTGCTGTGGTTCTGGAAGGATAACACAAGAACTGATAAAAGTCGGACACAACATCTTTGTGGTTGATAATTCTAATGAAATGTTAAATATCCTTCGTGCTAAGAATTTATCAAATCTAGAAATACTCAATTCTGATATGACTACTTTCAAATTGAATAGGAAATTCAAATTTGCTATAGTAAGTTATTCATCATTTCAACAGCTTCTCACACTTGAAGAACAGATTAAATGTTTGAGAAATATTCATGATCACCTTGAAGATGAGGGAGTGCTGGCAATGGATATAAATCCGCGAATTTGTGAAGGTGCAGATATTTTGCCAAGGACACATTCATATACTGCAGAATATCCAGTTAATAATTCAACAGTTACATTGTACACTTCACATAGAATTAACAGGATAAATCAGATCAAACATTGGGA
>JACNIV010000229.1 GCA_014382915.1 Candidatus Cloacimonadota bacterium
ACTTTTTCTAATACATGTTTCGCTTCTTGTGTTCTGTTTAGAAGGTACAGGCATTCTCCTACAAAATAGTTGGCATTGTATGCTAAATCATTTTTTGGATATTTCTGAATGAATTCAGTGAATTTATTTAAGGCAGAATTAATGTCTCCTGCAAAATAAATTTGGACAATATCACTGTATTCCTGAGCTATTACAGCAGGTGAAACTTCTTCCTCAATTTTTTCTTCTATAACTAATTCTTCATCTTCCCCTTCGGTTGTAATTACCTCTGGTTCTTCTTCCGATGTGATTTCTTTTGTTGTTTTTTCTTTAGCTTTTTTTAACTCCTCAGGATCAGGATAGCTAAAAGTCAGATCAAATTTCCAAACAGTTACATCCTCCAGTTCGTATTTCAGTACACTGGATATCTCCCCTTCAGGAAAAAGGCGGGAAAATTCAAGAATACTTCTGCGAGAAGTTGTGTAACCTAATACCTGGAAACCACCATTTTTACTGGCAAGATTTGTGATCCAGCTTAATTGATTTCTTTGCAGGGAACGTGCAAAAGCATGTAAGATATAGTTCCACTGGTTTTTTTTGCCGGTTATTTTTTCAACTTTAAGAAAATTAGCCTCCAGATCACTCACTTTCTTTTTGATCTCGCTCAATCTTTTGATCAATACTCGATTCTGAGTTAGTTCCCGTTCGATGCGGTAATTCATATTAGTGTATTCACTAATTTCCTGCTTCATTTCCAGATTTTTAATTGTACCTGAAAAGGCAAAATAGAAAATTGCAGCTAATATAAGGAAACCGTGCCAGACTATTTTGAAATATTTCTGATTTTCAATTACCTTAACTGGAAGAAGATTGCAGGGGGAGAAATCTTTGTTTTTCGGCTGTAGAGTTTTCCAGGCTAAAGCAATAGGAATGGCAAAGCGTGAGATCTTGTCAGGCGTTATTACTTCTTCTAAGCCTTCCTGAACATAAAGATGTTTTAGGTCTAGTTTAGTAATTGAATCACCTTCGGTGGCATTGCTTTTGAAAAACTCAATATCTTCATCAGTTGCATAATCTCCTGCGAGGATTACATTTTTTGTAATAGGAATATCCGAAATATCATGTTCCATGATGACTTTGGAATAAATTGCCTGCCGTAAATTATCAGGGTCGGTATCTTGTACAATAATCGGGAATGTTTTAATATGGTTCTTATCTTTCAGAATAATTCCAACTTTATAATCCACACCAATGTAAATGATCAGTACATATTCATCAGGCGCAAAATCATAATTATGGCGCACAATATTAATGAGAGAAACTTCATTTGTATCAATATTACTATAAAAGTACTTTTCTTTTGAGAGAACAAGATTGATGTCTCTTAATCCATGGAATAGATCAAACTTACCGCGATACACAAAGGCAAGTCCTGATTTATCCAGATTAAGGATATAGTCCATCGAGTAATTTTTAGCTTTGATTTCTTCCTTTGTTAGTAATTCATTTTGAAGTTTCTTAACTAATTTTCCTGTATTGAAGGATGAATCGAATTGGAAATATGATATTTGTTCATCATTTGCACTTAAGGATATTTTTCCTCTTTCAAGAGGGAATTGCTGCATGAAGTTCTGCAAGTCTTTTAAACCCGGTAGAATCTCATCTTTTTCAGTGGATTCTGTCTCGTCTGGTGGTTCAAACTCAGATATTTCAGGCATATCAAAAGTTTCTTCATCCAGATCCGTTACTTCAGGAATACTAATTTCTTCTTCAATTTTTGGAACAGTTTTGCCTGCTTTTACAGATTCCTTGAGGAACAAAGGAGAAGATAATATGGTTTCTTCCAGACTTTGGATCTTTACAATACCTTTTTCAATAGCGAGCTGAGCTACTTTAATGATCAGTCCATCTTGAAATAAACCGAATGCTAATTTTTCTTTGGTCTTGGCCATTAATACTTAATACACTTTAATTTGAGTAAGTGATTAAATGATCCATTCTTTTTTTATTATTGGCATAATTCATGGCAGTTTCTTTTGTGATTTTACCATTTTTATAATTCCTGAATAGGTCTTGCTCCAGGGTTATCATACCTTTTTTTGATCCCTCAGTAACCATCTGATAGATTTCACCGATATTTTTATTCCGAATTGCTGCCTGGATCGAAGCATCTACAGAAAGAATTTCCTTAGCCATAAGAAGTTTGCCCTGCTTATCTGGAACAAGTTTCTGGGATACTATTACTTTTAGTACATCTGCCAGACGGAATCTGATCCTTTCCTGTTCCAGGGGTGGAAATTCTGCTACAATACGGTGCAGGCTATCAACCGCAGAACTTGTGTGCAATGTAGAAAAAACCTTATGCCCACTATCTGTTGCTTCCAGAACAGTGGCAATAGTACCGGGATCCCGCATCTCTCCAACCACAATTATATCCGGGTCTTGTCTTAATGCTTGTATGGTTCCCTCCTGGAAGCTTAGTACATCTTCTCCGATCTCCCTGTGCCGAAGTAAACATTTATCGGATCTATGCACAAATTCAATAGGGTTTCCAATTATGATGATGTGAGCATAATTGTCGTGGTTGTTCATATCTACTATCGAGTCTAATGTACAACTTTTTCCAGAACCAGTAATTCCTGTTATCAGAAAGAGACCGGATTTTTCAAATTTCAGGTTAAATCGCTTTGTAATTATCTCAGGAAAGTTCAGGGAATCGATTTTGAAAAGATCCTCATTGATCCTTCTAAAATTAACTACCAGTACATTGCTTTCATAATAAACATCTCCCCGGAAACGACCGGGGCGTTCATTTTCTTCGAGAACAATGCCATGAGAGAAATCAATATTTTTATTATTGAACAGAATTACTTTCTGATCGTCTGTAAGAATACTGAGAATTATTGCAGTGACCTCGTCCTCTGTATATTGTGGAACATCGTTGCTGAAGGTCTTTGTACCAAATACCCTATACCAGACTTTTCCGTTAGAACCGGGTCCTCCAAAATCGATATCGGAAGCCTCTATCTTGCGCATATGTTTCAGAAGATTTCTAAGATTATTGTATGCCTCATTTTTCCAGGAGGCATTAAATGTGATCATTTTATTTATGTTCTGAAATCTGGCAGTACCGGTTAAATATTCAGGTAATGATACTTGCATTTCAGGTAAAAATGATAAACTCATATTTCCTCACAGCTATATACTATATTCCTATTATATATTCAGAAACCAAAGGCTGTTAATAAAATTTAAGGTTCATGACAACTTAACTTGACG
>JACNIV010000230.1 GCA_014382915.1 Candidatus Cloacimonadota bacterium
TGCATTTCCAATATTTCTACCGAAAAAATAGGAAGTTTTTTTCCTGCCAAAATCATATTTCAGTATCTCTTTTGCTGTCTCTATCTTGGTTGGATCATCGATAGCCATTCTATAAGCTCTGGCAACCTGGTACACGTATTCAGCTGCTTTCATACGACCTTCGATCTTAATTCCGGTAATATTTAATTTCATGATCTGTGGTAGCAGTTCGATCAACTGGTTATCCTTCAGGCTGAAAAAGAAATCGGAATTTTGGGATGAATTGAATATCCTGCGGCAGGGTTGACGACACAATCCCCGGTTGGCGCTCATTCCACCCAGGTAACTGCTGAACAGGCACATTCCGGAAAAAGAATAGCACAATGCTCCATGAGCGAATATTTCCAATTCAATTTTTGCTTTTTGGGATATCGTTGTTAATTCCGGTAAAGTCAGTTCCCTTGCCAGTATTACTCTTTCAAAGTTTTTTGTATGGAGATGATTTATACCCAGCGAATTATGTATTCCCATCTGTGTGCTGGCATGGATCGGTATTTTATCGAAAAATTTATTCAGCAAGTAGTATACACCCCAATCCTGGATGATGAGAGATGAAATTGTGGTTTGAGAAAGCATGTACAGCATATCGAGCATTGCTGGCAGTTCGTTGTTTTTTATCAGGGTGTTTAATGTAAGGTATATCTTCAAGCCAGATTTTTGAGATTCCTTGAGTAGAGATTGTAGTTGATTGGGAGCAAAATTCTTTGCTCGACCACGGGCGTTAAAACTTCTTAAACCAAGATAGACAGCATCTGCACCGCCTTCCAGCGCCGCATAAAAAGATTCGGTATTGCCAACGGGAAGAAGAAGTTCGGGTTTCATGAGAAACTATCTCAAATATTGTTTAAGTTTTTTATAAAAATTCTCATGACTTCCAATGGAATATAAAAAGAGTATTTTATTTCTAGTCTCATAAGAAAGTAATAGTAACTGATTCCCGAAGGTAAATTTAAGGACTCTAATATTTTTCAAATCACCCTTTTTTAGTTCTCCAATTTTCGGATTATAACAAATATTTTTTACTTGATTATCAATTTCTAATTGCAATTTCTTTGAAGATTTCTTTTTAAATTTAAGAAATATATTTGAAACTACAATTTTTTTCACTTAATATGTCCAAACTTGTATTCTTGTCCCAAACCTGCTTCAATTTCTGCTTTTGCTTCCAGTGTCTGTTTGATAAATGAAAGAGGTAAGTCCGGGTTATCTTCCATGAGAATAGCATCATATAAATACTTTTTTATTTGTTCGGATACAGAACGATGTTCCATTTGTGCTTTAAGTTTCAGCTTCTTTTCTATGTCTTCCGGCAAACGTAAAGTTAATACATTCATAACATCCTCCTATTTATGTATTTTATACGAATACAAAAGAATACATCATGACATTGATGTCAAGTTTAAACTTGTGATATTGTGAAAGGATATAATTTATAATGATCTTAACAGTACAACAGCAGTGGCAGATATTCCCTTTCCGCTAATTCCCAGATTTTCTTCGGTTGTTGCTTTTAAGGATATATTGGAAAATTCTGTATGCAGATCAGATGCTATGTTCTTCCTCATTTGCGGAATATGGGTTTGAAGCTTTGGATCTTGAGCACAAATTGTTGCATCCAGGTTTCCCACCTCGTATCCTGCTTCAGCCATGATATTGGTAACTTTTCTCAACAGGATGCGGCTGTCTATGTCTTTATATTTATCGTCTGAATCCGGGAAGAGTTTACCAATATCGCCTTTTGCCAGTGCTCCCAAAATGGCATCGATAATAGAATGAATAAGTACATCTGCATCCGAATGACCGGTTAATCCTTTTTCAAAAAGTATTTCTACACCACCTAATATTAACTTTCGGTTTTCTTCCAGTTTATGAACATCATAACCATATCCGATTCTCATAATTACTTCCTTTTTAACCTACGAAATACACGAAATAACACGAACAAATATTACATTCCCAAAGAGGGCTTCCACGCGATGCCGCATGGCTGGCGTGGGAACGAGTAGTTCTTTTAGCCACTAAGTTTCACTAAGTTTTTTTCTTTGCTCTTTAATCTTTTACATTCAACCATTGCAAAGGTTTAATCTACAGTTATAGATTTTGATACATTTTTTGGAACGTCAGGATGCACACCATGATTGGAAATGTTAAGTCTATTCAGATAAGCCATTTTTTTCACACTCATTTTCAAAGCCAGAAGTTGAAGTACAATAGTTGCAGAAAAGGTGGTCATCAGTGAATCTCCCGTACGCGGAAGAGCAATATACCCCCAGCCGTAATATCCTTCATCATGCGGATTGGTTCTAGCGTTTTCCAGAAGCAGGTCATTTTCTTCGGCAATTATAAATGTATCACCACCCCGGATCTTATGAGTGTTTATCTGGGAGATGGTCAAATTGACATCACGCTCTTCTGGACCAGTTACATAGATGAGTGGATAATTCCGATAAGCATTCTCAAAGAAATCAAAATCTTTTATTATATTCTTAAAAAGATCCTGTCCTTTCCGGGAAAGATTGAACGGATATGATTTACTGAAAATATAATTGCTGAGAGCTCTGGATATCATACGGCGTTCATCGGTAGGCAGGTCTTTTTCTTCAGCTATTCTGTCCAGTTCGTCCATTGTTCTATTGAGGTGTTTGACCATCGCTTTCACACTCTTTATGCCAAAGACCGTATTTTTGCCAAGAATTGTGTTTGGTCCATGTTTAAATTCGGAAGCTTCTCCACCTTCGGTGTGATTTAGAACGGTTTCGCGTATCTTTAATGCACCTTCTTTGGCTACTCCCATTATCTTCGTTGCCAAAATGTGCATGGATGGTTCCATATATATTTTACCTGCTACAAATTCAATTTGATCTTTCGTGGTTTCGATGGTCTCCTGTATCAACCTGGGAATATCACTGATGGATTTTATTCGTCTATCGAGTTGTTTTTTCTGCTGCTTATATTCCTTCGGATTTTTTATTTTTTTTATCCGCATTTCAGCAACTTTAATTGCCAGGTAGTAAAAGAGAGTGATCTGGTTAATAAAGCTTTTCGTGGCAGGAACGGCTATTTCCGGACCGCAGTAGATGGGAATGGAAACATCACTTTTTTCCTGTCCCAGAGTAGAGTTCAAATTATTCACCAGAACAACCTTTTTAATGTCCAATTCCGAATATTCTATATCATTGAAAATATCGATCAGATCTTTGGTTTCACCGCTT
>JACNIV010000231.1 GCA_014382915.1 Candidatus Cloacimonadota bacterium
TGATAATAATAAAGCAGCTTAAAGTACAACCTGCAGGTTGCTCTTTAGGGAGAAAATACAAAAAATGTGTCAACCGTATTTAGGACTGGACAAAGCTACACCGGACACAGCAAAAGGAGACTAAGAGGGGTTATGCGTAAAGTAGATCATTCAATTTCCATGTTGAAAGCTAATCTTTATTCATTGCCATTAGTCATTGTTCTGATAGTTCTTCTTACAGGACCTTTCCTGCTCATCTGGGACAAACAGCAACTTCTTTCCAGCTTTCCCATAATCTATCTTAACCTGGAGATATTTATTCCTATTTTAATTCTTGGCGCTGTTTTGCATGAGATGTTGCATGCATTGTCTTTTCTTATTTTGGGAAGAGTATCAGTAGAAAATGTAAAGCTGGGTTTTCAATGGAGATCTCTTACTCCTTATGCACATTGCAAAATACCGGTGAAAGCTTCTATGTACCGGATTTCACTTTTGATGCCGGCTCTGGTGATGGGAATAATTCCCTGGTTTATTGCCTTGATAACAGGTAACGGTTGGCTGCTGGTTTATGCAGTTATTTTTACAATTGTTAGTGGAGGGGATATTCTTACCATCTGGATCATCCGCAAAGCAAAAAAAGACCAGCTAGTTCAGGACCATCCTCACAATTGCGGATGCTGGGTTTTTGAATAACAACCCCATCCTGACCTTCCCCTATTTAAGGGAAGGAAGTAAGTCCCCCTGGATAGGGGGATTTAGAGGGTTGAAAAAATCTAACCCCTTTAATTCCGCCTTAACAATTATTTTTTATTTGACACTAAAGTCATAGATTTAATCAATAATCAAAATCAAATCTGGGAGGAAATGATGATTGATTTTTCATTAAGCAGCAAACAACAGGAAATTAAAGAAAAGTATCGCGATTTTGTGGAGAAATGGATCGTGCCCAATCGTATGAAATATGATGAATCCTGTGAGTTTCCCTGGGATATCGTTAAAGAAGCTTATAAACAAGGTTTGATGAACGGTCCCATTCCCAAGCATTTTGGTGGAAGTGGTTATGGAATTCTGGAAGGTTCTCTCGCATCGGAAGAATTGGGAGCCGGTTGTATTGGTATCGGAATTTGTATAGATGCAAACACCTTAGCTCTAACGCCATTACTTTTAGCAGGAAACGATGAACAACAGAAGAAGTTTTTTAGCTTCATTAAGGAACAACAAGGCGTTGCAGCTTATTGTCTTACGGAACCGAATGCAGGTTCTGATGTTGCCAGCATCAGTTCCACTGTCCTCCGGAAAGGTGATAAATATATTCTGAATGGTCACAAAAGATTTATTACAAATGGAGAAGTTGCCTGTATTCATACGGTTTTTGCTTTAACGAACCCGGAAAAAGGAGCACGCAGTCTTACAGCTTTTATTGTTCCTACAGATCTTCCGGGAATTGAAATCGTATCTAAAATGGAAAAAATGGGCCAGCGAGCTTCCGTTCAAAATGAGATCAAATATCATAATGTGGAAGTACCGGTTGAGAATATGCTGGGTGATGAAGGTCGCGGATTCATCATTGCTATGAAAACCTTTGATAGAACCAGAACCGGAGTTGCTGCTCTTAGTCTGGGAGCTGCCAGAACTGCTTATGAAATCTCAAAAGACTGGGCGAAGAACAGGATCCAATTTGGCAAACCGATCGCAGCAAATCAAGCTATTGCATTTATATTGGCAGATATGGCTACAGAAATTGAAGCAGCCAGAATGCTCACCTGGCGGGCTGCCTGGGCATATGATACAAATCAAAAAGATGTTTCAATTTTATCTGCGATGTCCAAGATGTATGCTTCCGATGTTGCCATGAAAGTCGCCACAAATGCTGTTCAGGTTATGGCTGGAGAAGGTTATTCCAAGGATTATCCGGTTGAGAAAATTATGCGGGATGTTAAACTTTGCCAGATCTATGAAGGCACCAACCAGGTGCAGCGACTTGTAATTTCCAAAGCGCTACTGAAGTGATACCTTATTAATTTCTAATTTTTACTAATTAAAAAGCGGGATTAGTCCCGCTTTTTTTAGATGTAATTCAACTTAACAAAAAATAATTTGTTAAATCATTTGACAAAAAATAATTTGTTAAACATTTTGACAACGGATATTTTGTCAAAAGGAGGAATGATGAAAATACGCACTGGAAACCCAGTCAGAGGTGAAAATTTTTTTAAAAGATCAAAACTCATAGATAAGACTTGGGATATGATAGAAATAGAAAGTGACATCCTTGTTGCAGCTCCAAGAAGAGTAGGAAAATCTTCTTTGTTGTTTTATTTATCAGATTATCCAAAGGAGAATTACAGTTTTATTTACTTGAATTCAGAATCTGTAAATAATGAAAACGAGTTTTTTAGAAGGTTATTAAACAAAATACTAAAGACCTATTTTGTGAAAAACTCAAAAAAAGTAATTACATTTCTTGAAAAGAATTTACCAAATATCAAAAAAATAGGACTAAAAGAAATTGAATTTGGTGTGAAAACTGAACATAATTATTATGATATGTTAATAAAAATTCTTTCCTCTCTAAATTTAGAGAATTTTAAATTAATTATAATGTTAGATGAATTCTCACAAACACTTGATAATATTATTAATGATGAAGGTGAAAGAAAAGGAATACATTTCCTCCAAAGTAATCGAGAATTACGTCATACTACAGAGATTAAAAAGAATATTCAATTCTTATATTCTGGTTCTATTGGTCTTGAAAATTTAGTTAATAAATTGAATGCAATAGCCACAATTAATGATTTGTCCAGATTAGAAATACCTCCTCTTAAAATGGATGAAGCAAAAGAATTAATAAATTTATTGATAGAAAATGTTACTTATTCGCTATCAGCTAAACAAATTAATTACATATTAAAAAGAATCGAATGGTTAATACCTTTTTATATCCAATTAACTATCCAGGAAATAAAAAATATTAATAGAGACGAAGGATTAACAGAAGTAACTGATGAAATAATCGATAAAGCCTTTTCAGAAATGATAAAACAACGAAATCATTTTGACCATTGGCATACAAGACTTAGAACCTCATTTAAAGCTGATGAATACAACTTTGCTAAAGAACTTCTAAATATTTTATCAGAGAAAGAGACAATAGAATCAAATGAAATTCACGACTTAGCAATAAAACATGATTTAGAGGACGATTATAAAAATATTGTTGGTTCTCTTGTTTATGATGGTTATATAAACAATAATGATGATGTTAA
>JACNIV010000232.1 GCA_014382915.1 Candidatus Cloacimonadota bacterium
GAGATCATCAGTAATGAACCGGGTAATTACCATGCCAAATTACATTTTGCTTTCTATGATGATATATCGTACGGTTCTGAAGCTGGTCAATATGGTCCTATGCCTGTTGGTGGTTCGCTCCGATATGCTGCTATCAATCTTGAATTCCAGGAAGAATGGGTAAATCCAGTTTCTATAAATGAAAATACTGTAACTCCTTCTACTGTTAAACTTTTCAATTATCCCAATCCCTTTAATCCTCAAACAACGATTATCTTTTCCACCGCTGAGAACGCTGAGAACGCAGAGCTTGTAATCTATAATGTAAAAGGACAGAAAGTGAAAATGCTTGTTAATGAAGTGCTTCCTGCAGGAGAGCATTCAGTAATCTGGGATGGAAGAGATTCCAATGGTAAGCGAGTCGGTTCGGGTGTTTATTTCTATAAACTGAAAGCTGGTAGAATGGAAAAGGTTAAGAAAATGATTTTGATTAAGTAAGGATAGCTCTCCGAACTGTCCGAGAAAGTTAGGAAGATGGTATTACTTAAATAGGAGGGAAAGATGAAAAGAATTTTTATCGTTTTATTTATTATCAATATAACAATTTATATCTTTGCTAATGATCTTATGAAACCTGCTTTAACAGCCAGGGATATGAAATACACAAATAATCTGATTCGTGGCAATAGAATTATAAATTCCAGAGAACAGGATCCACCACCCGAGTATTCATTCATTCTAAATGGAAATGACGAACCAACCACTTATCTGATGTTTTCATACTATGATTATATGCCTTATAGCTATAATGGACATAATGTAAGAATTCAACCGGAAATATCTATGCCATACGGTTATCCGGCAGGTGGAACATTTATTACTTATATGTGTTCTGAAACATCAGCTTTGATGACAGATCGAAGAGCGTTCTACAGTTATCTGAACCCGGATGGAACTCTTTATTACAGTGTTGCAATTAATCTTTATTCTATCGAACGTGAAGGTTTTACATCTTGTGCTATCGATCCTTATACTGCTGATCCGTTCGCTATTTGGCATGCAATAACAGAGCCAGATGAAAGTTATGACTGTTCCATGACTTATGAACTGTATCATGCAGCTGGTGGAAACTGGATAGAACCATTTATTGTTATAGATAATCCTGAAATGAGTCAGCCACTTACCGGTGCAACAGATGATGAATTTATCTGGCCTCAGGTACATATCGGTCCCTCTCCACTAGCAGGACATCGAAGAGTTCATGCTTATGCAAACAACTATACTGCTAATTCAGGTGGTGGTCATAATTACAATAGCATTTATGTATATGCGGATTTCAATGCTGACTCTCTATTATATTCATCAACTCTTGATTGGACTGTGAAATCTCTCTCCTATTTTGATGATATGCATTATAATGATATTGCTCGAGTAAATAAGGACTTGATCGTAAGTGAAACAGATGGAAAGGTTGTTTTTTTCGGTTCTGCAGGCGATTCTCTATTTGCATTATATAGTGAAGATTACGGTGAAACATTTACAAAATATACGCAGCAACTAAAACAACCAATGGATAATCCTACAAATAATATTACCGGTGATCACCTTTGGGAAAATGATGATGGATCTCCAGCCGAAATGTATATCGTTCCTTCAAACGACCTCAGTCATTACAATGGTGTATTCACAGACAGCTACACAAAAGTACAGTGGATGAGCGGTGTGAACTATAATTCTCAGGAAAATATAGTTCAAAGTCAATATTGGCCTGCATATATTTATCCCAAAATATTCTCTTTTGATATTGATACAGGAGAATTTTGCTTTTACGAACTGGATGTTCAGGATACTGATCCCGCTGATGATCACCTTGCTGTTGGTTTCGACCTTGATGATGATGGTATTGTAGATGAGTATGACGATGAGGGTTGGCCTATTGTTGTTAGGAGTTGTCCAAGCTGGTTCTTTAATACAGATGGTGGCTGGCAGGATGCTTATTTCCATGAAAGTAATTGTAAAATGACATCCAATGGGAACTGGGTTGTATGTGCCTGGCATGATGGTGCTAAATTGCAAAATGCTTATTTTGGAGAACCGGGTTATGAAGGCTGGGTAGAACAACCCGAGATCGCAATTGTAATATCCGATGATAATGGTGAAACCTGGTCGGATATCAGATATATCAATGCCAACCCCAACGATGCAGTTATCGACACTACTAACCATTATGATGGTAATTTTGCTCTGGAACTTGATGGTATGTTACCGGTTAATATCACCCTTGGAGATAAATTAGAGATCATCAGTAATGAACCGGGTAATTACCATGCCAAATTACATTTTGCTTTCTATGATGATATATCGTACGGTTCTGAAGCTGGTCAATATGGTCCTATGCCTGTTGGTGGTTCGCTCCGATATGCTGCTATCAATCTTGAATTCCAGGAAGAATGGGTAAATCCAGTTTCTATAAATGAAAATACTGTAACTCCTTCTACTGTTAAACTTTTCAATTATCCCAATCCCTTTAATCCTCAAACAACGATTATCTTTTCCACCGCTGAGAACGCTGAGAACGCAGAGCTTGTAATCTATAATGTAAAAGGACAGAAAGTGAAAATGCTTGTTAATGAAGTGCTTCCTGCAGGAGAGCATTCAGTAATCTGGGATGGAAGAGATTCCAATGGTAAGCGAGTCGGTTCGGGTGTTTATTTCTATAAACTGAAAGCTGGTAGAATGGAAAAGGTTAAGAAAATGATTTTGATTAAGTAAGGATAGCTCTCCGAACTGTCCGAGAAAGTTAGGAAGATGGTATTACTTAAATAGGAGGGAAAGATGAAAAGAATTTTTATCGTTTTATTTATTATCAATATAACAATTTATATCTTTGCTAATGATCTTATGAAACCTGCTTTAACAGCCAGGGATATGAAATACACAAATAATCTGATTCGTGGCAATAGAATTATAAATTCCAGAGAACAGGATCCACCACCCGAGTATTCATTCATTCTAAATGGAAATGACGAACCAACCACTTATCTGATGTTTTCATACTATGATTATATGCCTTATAGCTATAATGGACATAATGTAAGAATTCAACCGGAAATATCTATGCCATACGGTTATCCGGCAGGTGGAACATTTATTACTTATATGTGTTCTGAAACATCAGCTTTGATGACAGATCGAAGAGCGTTCTACAGTTATCTGAACCCGGATGGAACTCTTTATTACAGTG
>JACNIV010000233.1 GCA_014382915.1 Candidatus Cloacimonadota bacterium
TATAAGGTGATAAGTATAATCGAGGCTATAATCTGTATAATCGTCATCACAAGATTTGGAAAAATCAATTCTGGCACCCAAAACCATTGAACCAAGGTCGTAAGTATTATTAAGAACGAAATTAAAATAATTTGTTTCGCTAAAATCACTCACCTCCTGTGATATTGTTGTAAGAATATCATAAATGTCATCACCAGTATTATCTTCGTAAGCTGTGTATTCGTCGATCAATGTTCCATATCCATCAATATCATCCCATCCATTCAGATCAGAGTCGATACTTACGTAATTGGAAGTCTTTGAATTTTCAAATTTAATGAGAACGGCATTCCATAAATTTTCGATGAATGGATTTTTGGTCGAAAATCCTATCAGGTAAGTATCATCGGTAACATTATCGAATACATTTTCATTAGATGAAGTTAGATTACTAAGATTCGTATAAAGCCTGCTTCCTTCCACGAATTTAAGCTCGATAGGATCATAGACAAGATCAAGATCATCATCGATAATAGTGCCTAAAGCAATACTGCGAAAAGATTGCGTTTGAGCATTTGCCATACTGAACAGTAAAAGTGTGAGTGCTGTTATAATTATTATTTTTTTCATTTTTTTGCTCCTTACCTGTTAATTTACCCAGAAGTGGAATTGACCGTTATAACCATAGTCATTATCATCCCACTCGACCAGGATATTGGATTCAGCGTCCGTTACAATCCCTTCAATACCGCCATCACCAAATGTATCCCAGCAATGAACAGCATAATGTCCGTCATCCAGACCAATTGTGAATATCTGATTTTCGTAACTATAACTGAAAGTCTGATCTGTCGGGAAATAGTAAGAGCTAGTGGGATAGCAATATAAATTCCATGATGCTTCACCTGGATAAGAGTCAACTGTAACGCTGATGGTGATTATGTTTCCAGACGGTTCAACAATGATGATAGATTCTTCATTAGAATAATCGGTGTATTCAATCGCCTGATAGTCATTATAAGCTCTCACTCGATAAGTAATAGTATCACCATAATTGAATGAAGTAGTGTCGTAGTCTGTATATTCTATAGTATTGTAAGTAGATATAGTTGCAATAAGTTCAAAATCAGAACTATTTATTTTACGTTCAACCTCAAAACCTGTTTCCAGGTTTGAATTGTCTTGCCAGTTTAGTATAACAGCTATTGTTCCACTTTCTTGATTTAAAGTAAGATCATCAGGTGGGTCAAATACTAAATCTGAAAAAACAAAAGGAGTACTTTCCGAAACCTGTGTTTCTTCTTCCCAGTCTCCCATTGCTTTGATACTGAATCTGTATACGGGTGTTGTTGGTAAATCATCGAAAAGCCAACTTGTAACATCTTGCCCAGTTGTGAAGGAGTCAATTGTAACAAACTGTCGAACAGTTGTAAGCGTATCAACATAGATCATGAACCCGGTTTCAGATTCGGTGTTATCTTCCCAAGCTAACTCTATAATTGTTGTGCTTAATCCGTTGATAGTAATATTTCCTGGAGCCTGCCATTTAGGTGTTTTAATTTCTATGTCATCGGTAATGTGTGTACCATTGTTAAAAATTGTAGCGATCTTGTAGATATAATATTGATCTTGCACAAGAGTAGAGTCAATAAATGTTGTATTGCCCTGGTCATTAAGGGTTTCTATGTGTTCAAAAGTTGGTTCATCTTCATATTGACCTATTGCTTTAAATATTTTGTAACACAAAAATTCCTCATCTGTACTTGCTTGCCATTCCAAACTAATTCGATCTGTACGAATATTTCCATTGTAATAACCAATGGAAAAATCAATTCCGTCTGTTAGTACAGAACTGTTAATTGCTGGCGATGAGGATGAATCTGGGAAAGCCAGTTGAAACTGTTCAATTCCGATCGGGTCTTTGTTTGCACAGCCTGCCAGTAGTATAAGTAAGACCAAAATCGGAATACCGTTCATCAATCTTTTTTTCATTTGTTTTCCTCCTTTATTTTTGGGAAAAGTATATCAATACGGAAAAAAGGTTTTTCTATAAATGATGTCAACATAATATTTTTATAATTGATATTTATGAGTTTTAAATTAATTTGTTTTTATTAAAATATAATTTTTTTTAGACAAAAAAGCAGCTCTTTTCTTTCAAGCTGCTTTCGAATATATATGATTTAATTACACTCTATCGGGATATACATTTACAAACTTTCTGCCGGCTTTTTTGGTTTCAAACTTTACAAAGCCGTCTATCAGTGCAAAAAGAGTAAAATCTTTTCCTAATCCTACATTATTTCCCTTGTGGATTCTGGTACCTCTTTGTCGGATCAGGATGTTTCCTGCCAGAACTTGTTCTCCACCGTATTTTTTTACACCGAGATATTGGGGATTACTATCTCTACCATTCCTACTACTTCCAACGCCTTTCTTATGTGCCATAATATCCGCCTAGTTTAAGATATCCTTGATTTTGATCTCAGTATAATTCTGCCTGTGACCTTGTTTTTTCTGGTAACCTTTTCTTTTTTTTTTCTTGAAAACAATAACTTTTTTATCTTTTAAATGACCAATAATTTCAGCCTTAACCTTTGCGTTTTTTACGGTAGGGTTACCTACAATTGTATCTTTATCAGTGTGCAGAAGCAGAACATTCGGTATTTCTATCTCTGCACCGATTTCATATTCAGCTAAGAACGGAACTCGTACAGTTTGATCTTTTTCCACTTTCAATTGAGTCCCTTTAAATTCAACTATCGCGTACATCTTATCTCCTTACAACTTCCCATCACATTTGAGATCAACTAAAAAATTTTCGTTGCTGTTTTCTGTCAAGATTATTATCAAGTGTTATAAGTATCTGTGTATTCCTTTTTTGTCTGGATAGAAAATACCTTGAATTTATCGAATTCGATTCCTTCTTCTGTTATGAATTCCAGCTTATTTTCGATCTCTTTGAAGATGTCGGGATTTTCTTCGATGAACTTTTTCACGTTCGGATGTACTATGATCTTCAAAGGTTCTTTTTTCAGGAAATATTTTGCTCTTCTCAGCCAACGCGAAATACTCACAGCCACAGAGTCACGTGATAATAGCCGACCGGTACCGTTGCAATGCGGACATTGCTCGGTATAGGTAAGAAGCAGGCTGGGACGTGTTCTTTTCCTGGAAATCTCTACCAGTCCTAGTGGACTGAAAGGATAAACTTTATTTGTAGCCCGATCTC
>JACNIV010000234.1 GCA_014382915.1 Candidatus Cloacimonadota bacterium
GACTTGAGACAGGTGTGAATTTAGACATTGGTTCTATGTTTGCAGTTGGCACAGGAATAGCAGGTGGTGTTTGCATCAGTGATGCATTTGTACCGGGCACTTGGACAATATGCGGAACAGCTCAGAATACTATTATCTGGGGAGTAGAACTATGTCTTGGTGACGAACCATGGATATCTGTTAATCCTATCAGCGGTACAGTACCTGCCGGTGATTTTGTAATTGTAGACGTTACTCTTAATGCTACAGATCTGATTGATATTACTAAGACAGCTGATATCGTTATTGCAAACAACGCCGGTGATGATGTAATAGTGCCTGTAACAATGGAAGTTACCGGAACTGCAACTTTAGAAGTTCCCACCAATGTATCGGTAGATCCTGATCTGGGTCTTCTTACCTGGGATCCGCCAGCTGGTGTAGCTATTTACTCCGATGATTTCGAATCTTACACCGTAGGTGAATACCTGGCAGTACAATCTGCTGACTGGACAACCTGGAGCAACAATCCCGGTTCAGCCGAAGATGCACTGATCTCAGATGTACAAGCGCTCAGTGGTAGTAATTCTGTAGTAGTAGAAGGTACAACAGACCTTGTACTGATCATGGATAACTACACATCCGGTGTATATTCCATGGATCTTAATCTGTTTGTTCCCACAGGATATTGCGGTTATTGGAACCTTCAGAAAACCAGCACTCCCGGTCAGGAATGGGCCTTCCAGATTATGTTCGACGTAACAGGCATTGCCACTGCCGATGCAGGTGCTGCTGCCGCCTTTAGTTTCCCCTTCAGCTTCGATACATGGATCAACATGGAATTAATTGTCGATCTGGACGCTGACTTGTGTGAGATCTGGGTTGATGGTGTAATGCTGCATGATTATCAGTGGACACTTGGCACATTTGGTACTCCCGGTCTTCTTTCTTTTGGCGGTATGAACCTTTATGCCTGGGCTTCTGCAGGTAACAGTCCGCTGTGTTACTTCGACGATATCGAGCTTAATGAAATTACCAGGGATACACGTGACCTTATAAGTTATAATGTATATCTGGATGATATGGGAACCGTTCTTGCCAATGTTGGTACCGATGTATTTGAATATCTATATTCCGGCCTGATAAATGGTGAGGATTATATAGCTGGTGTTTCTGCTGTATATGATGCAGGAGAATCTGATATTGTTCAATATCCATTTACATATACCGGAGTTAGTGCTGATAATATTGTTAACATAACCACAGCTTTGAGGGGTAACTATCCCAATCCATTCAACCCGGTTACAAACATCGCTTTCTCTCTGGGTGAAGCAACTCATGTAACTCTTGAAGTTTACAACGTGAAAGGTGAAAAAGTAAAAACTCTGGTTGATAAAGTTCTTGAAGCTAATAATCATGTTATCACCTGGGATGGTAGGAATAACACCAATAAGTCTGTTGCCAGTGGTATCTACTTCTACAAAATGAAAGCTGAAAAATATACAGCGACGAAGAAGATGATATTAATGAAATAGATTCTTTCAGCTTGGTCTCGACTTGTCGAGACAACTATTTCATTAATACTGCAACTAAGAAGATGATATTAATGAAATAGATTCTTTCAGCTTGGTCTCGACTTGTCGAGACAACTATTTCATTAATACTGCAACTAAGAAGATGATATTAATGAAATAGATTCTTTCAGCTTGGTCTCGACTTGTCGAGACAACTATTTCATTAATACTGCAACCAAGGAAATGATACTTCTGAAGTAAACATCAAAACCTTGCGAATGGTTACAGACCTTCGCAATGGTTGAAGTAATAGCGCCCCGGTTTTTCCGGGGCGTTTTTTTTGTCATTCCCGTGAACCGTGTCCGGCTTTTGACGGAAACGGGAATCCATAAATATATAGAACCTGGTTGTGATTTTTTTCAATACTCAACTTAACACAAGATCTTTCAGACTTGTGTCAAGTCTAACACAGGATAAAAAATACTCTCAGTTCTGTCATTCCTCCCGCTAATGCGGGAGGAATCCATGAATATAATGAATCTGGTTGTGATTTTTTTCAATAGTCAACTTAACACAAGATTTTTCAAACTTGTGTCAAGTCTAACCCTGGAAGAGATTATTTTAGAAAACTTTTTTTAAAAATATAATTGACATTAAAGAAAGAAAATAACCATTTATCTCTGAGTATGCAAGAAAGTATTTTCTAGTATTAAAAAAAAGGTGGAGATTATGAAAAAAGTAATTTTGATAACTATTATATTGATTCTATCATTTGTTTCCAAAGTAACGGCACAAGCTCCAGGCGATACGCTCTGGACGAAGTGCTATGGAGGACCAGGTAGTGATAAAGGTTCTGAAATTCAACTAACATCCGATGGTGGATACATCATTACAGGACGAACAGGTTCATTCGGTGCAGGTGCTCAAGATGCTTATCTTATAAAAACTGATGCAAATGGTGATACACTCTGGACAAAGACCTATGGTGGTGCAGATTGGGATTATGCCTACTCAGTTAAGCAGACAACAGATGGTGGATTTATTGTTGCAGGAGGGTCAAAGTCGTTCAGTAGTGGTGGGGATTATGATGTTTATCTTATAAAGACCGATGCGAATGGTGATACCCTTTGGACAAGAACCTATGGAGGAACAGATACTGAATATGGTTCTTCGGTTCAACTGACATCCGATGGGAGCTACATCATTATTGGAGTTACAATGTCGTTCGGGGCAGGTGATAGAGATTTCTATCTAATTAAAACCGATGCAAATGGTGATACGCTCTGGACAAAAACATACGGCGGAACAGATAGTGATGAGGGTTATTCAGTTCAACTAACATCTGATGGCGGATATATTATTGTAGGAGAAACATGCTCATACGGTATACCAACAGGTTCAGCAGATGTTTGGCTAATCAAAACCGATGCTAATGGTAATATACTCTGGTCGCAGAATTATGGAGGCTCCCTCACTGATTTTGGCAATTCTGTCCAACTGACATCTGATGGCGGGTACATTATTGCAGCAGGAACATGGTCGTATGGTGCTGGTTATACAGATGCTTATCTTATAAAGACTGATATAAGTGGTAATTCTCTCTGGACGCAAACCTATGGCAATTCTTTTTATGACACTGCCTATTCTATCCAGCAAACTGCTGATGGCGGGTTTATTTTTACTTGGGATTTTTGGGGTGCAGAGTTAACA
>JACNIV010000235.1 GCA_014382915.1 Candidatus Cloacimonadota bacterium
ACGGATAAGGTTTTGGTTAGCGTGGGCAGAGCACCAGTTTGTGATATTGAATTTGAAAATTGTGAACTAAAAATGGAAAATGGGTTTATTCAAATTTCAGATGATTTCCACACCAATCTTTCAAAAGTGTTTTCCATTGGCGATGTAACCGGTAAATTAATGCTGGCTCATACAGCCAGCAAGCAGGGACTCATCGTAGCCGATATTATTAAAAACGAGTTGAATCCAGAGAAAATTGAAATTATGAATCTGGATTATAACAGCATTCCTGCCTGCACGTTCACTCATCCCGAAATCGGTTCTGTGGGGCTAACTCAACAGCAGGCACAGGAACAATACGAGAATATTCTCATTGGAAAATTTCCTTTCACGGCCAACGGTAAGGCACTTGGTCTGGGCAATACCTTTGGATTTGTTAAAGTTATTGCAGATTCCCAAACACATACACTATTGGGAATGCATATCATTGGTCCGCAAGCTACCGAACTTATCGCTCAGGGAGGAATTCTGATAGGTTCCAAAGCTACAATCGCTGACGTGAAAAAGATAACTTTTGCTCATCCAACGCTTTCCGAGACAATAATGGAAGCAGTGGAAGATCTGGAAAAACTTGCTGTACATAAGATTTAGAAAAATTATATGAAGATAATAAGAAAACCTGTCTGGCTCAAGTCCAGCAAACTGGGAGCCGGTAAGACGCTTGAAGTAATAAAACAGCTTCGCAAGTATCACCTTCACACGGTATGTGAAAGTGCCAGATGCCCCAATCAAGGGGAATGTTTTGAGAGAGGTACTGCAACCTTCATGATATTGGGTTCTGCCTGCACCAGGAATTGTACTTTCTGTGCTATAGATAAAGCTAAAAAAGACCTTCAACCTGTTGATCACCAGGAACCTATATCCATTGCAAAACTTTCCAGAGAACTCGGTTTGAAACACATTGTAATAACCACCGTTACTCGCGATGATCTTTCCGATGGCGGAGCTTCCCAATTCATTGAAGTAATAAAACAGATCAGGAATATCTGTGATAAGGATGTTTCTATTGAGGTGTTAACATCAGATTTTAATGGTGATCTGGAGCAGGTTAAAAAAGTAGTAAAAGCCGCTCCGGATGTATTTAATCATAATATCGAGACCGTGCCCAGGCTTTACCCGCTGGTAAGACCTATGGCAGATTTTCAACGGTCGCTTGATGTTCTCCACATAGCCCGCTGTTCAAAACCGGAAATCATCACAAAAAGCGGTTTTATGGTAGGCTTGGGAGAAACACAGGAAGAAGTGCTTGCTCTCATGAAGAAACTAAGAGAAGTAGAAGTAGATATCGTAACCATTGGACAATATATAGCACCTTTACGTAACCATTATCAGGTTCGAGAATACGTTCACCCTGACGTTTTTTCGTATTACAGAAAACAAAGTTATGATATTGGATTCAAAATAGTTGAATCCGCACCGCTTGTTCGTAGTTCATATCATGCAGAGAAAGCCAGGAAATTATTTAAGAAAGGGGTTAATTATGCAAATTACAATTACGGCTCGCCATTTCCATCTGACACATGCAATCAGGGATCATATTAATGAATCCTGTGAGAAGTTGGAAAAGTATTTTGAAAATATCATTACTGCTCACTTTATCCTATCATTGGAAAATAACCGGAATAATGTAGAACTTGTTATTCACGCTCCAAAACATAATCTCAAAAGTGAAGCGATCGAAAAAGATATGTACATCTCAATTGATAATGCTGTTGATAAAATGGAACAGCAGATAAAAAAGATGAAGGAAAAATGGGCTGACTATCATCATAAAAGAGGCATTAAGGAAAATTCCCAATTTGTCTTTGCCAATCTAATTGAGCGTGATGATAAAAGACGAACTATAAAAATTAAGCGGATTCTAGCGGAGGGTATGTCTGTGAACGAAGCTCTGGATAGATTCGATGAAATAAATGATCCTTATTTTGTTTTCAAGAATGAAGAAACCGATCGTGTTAATGTCATCGTTAAGAAAAATGATCAGCATTATAAGCTGATCGAACCATAATCTGTATTTCCCGTTTCTACCGATAAAGTGGGAACGGGACAATTTCTTAAGGGTTGAAAAATGAAAAAAATCAGTGTAAAAGATTTCTTTAATACAAAGAAAAAAGAATTTAGTCTATCTCTCATTACTCATCCCCAGACTATGGAAAAGGATATTACCAGCGAATTTCTGCATCGTCCGGGATTAGCCTTTTCCGGTTACTTTGAAAGGTTTGCCTATAAACGCATCCAGATACTGGGTGAAACTGAGATCAGTTTCCTGCAGTCCCTTAAAGATGAAGACCTCTACAACAGCATCAAAGAAGTATTTGTATATGATATACCATGTATGATCATTACAAAAGGACTTTCTATTCCATCACAGGTGGAGTACCTGGCAAACGAGATGAATATCCCCATACTGAGCTCACGCTTGACCACCGATAAACTCTATCATGCTCTACGAAGATATCTGGGTGATGTCTTTGCTCCTTCCAAAACTATTCACGGCACGTTTGTTGATGTTTATGGTGTTGGAATTATTCTTACAGGAAAAAGCGGGATCGGTAAAAGCGAATGTGCATTGGATCTGGTAGAACGCGGCAGGCGTCTGATAACAGATGATGTAGTGAAGATCATTGCCAAAGATGATTATCTTATCGGTACTTCTACCAATAATTATGGGCATTTCATGGAAGTGCGCGGAGTGGGGCTTATCGATGTGCAGAGAATGTACGGAATTCAGGCAGTAAGAAAGCAAAAACGTATCGATGTACAGATTGAATTAATGCCCTGGAAAGATAACATGGATTACGAACGAATCGGCCTTACAGATAATTTCGTAGATATTCTGGGAGTTAAAATTCCGATCATTTATCTTCCTGTTACTCCTGGCAAAAACGTGGCAGTAGTTATAGAAGTTGTTGCCAGAAATCACATCTTGAAAATTTATGGATACGATGCAGCTAAAGAATACACTAATAAATTGCAGAAAGATTTGCAGGATAAAGCTAAATTAAGAAAAACGGTAATTGAAGACAATGAATAAGAAGAGGGATTTGGAAACGGATGATAAGAAAGACCATTGTAATTGAAAATAAACTGGGAATGCATGCCAGACCAGCAACAATGATCGTAAAAATTGCTTCCAAATTCAGGTCGGAATTTCGCATCATTA
>JACNIV010000236.1 GCA_014382915.1 Candidatus Cloacimonadota bacterium
GAATCGTAATATATAACCTTCAAAGTGTATCTGAAAGGGAATAAAATGCAAAATCTGGGAAAGAAACTGAAAGAGATCGATGGTGGGAATGTCCTCGATGTAGCCACTGGCAGAGGTGAATTCATTAACCTTATCAAAGAATTCAAAAGCTTTGATAATGTAACTGCTATCGACAATTCTGATCGAGCAGAAAAAGCATTCAAAGAAAAGTTCCAGGATGCTGAATTCCAGATCATGGATGCTGCAAATATGTCTTTTAAAGATAAAACCTTCGATACTGTGTGTATTTCCAATTCTCTTCATCATATGCTGAATCTTAAAAAAACACTGAACGAAATGAAACGTGTGCTGAAAAAAGGTGGTAATTTCATAATCAATGAAATGCTTTCCGATCAGCAGGATGAAGCCCGGAAATCGCATGTTCTTCTGCATCACTGGTGGGCAAAGATCGATACGATATTCAGTGAAAAGCACGATCCCACCTATTCTAAAGATGAGATAATAGCTATAATAGACACCCTGGAACTTACCGATTATGATTTGATGGAATATGCCTAGGATATTGAAAATCCCAAAGAGGATAAACTTGTAAACGGACAACTGAAGGTCATCGAGATGGGTTTGGAAAGAATAAAAGATAGAAAAGAATATTCATCTTTTAAAAAAGAAGGTGAAAAAATCAAAGAACATATAATCAAAAACGGATTTGCACCGGCATCTGCTGTATTTATCGTAGGAAAGAAATAGGGAACTTTTATGAATGATTTCAGAGAAAAGATAAATGATGAGTTGAAAAAATTATTCGAATCGAACAAAAAAGTTTACACCGTTTGGGAAGGTGGTTCGGCTGCTACTGGCTACCTTGATGAATATTCCGATCTTGATCTGGGAGTTGTATGTGCAGATGATGAAGTGGAAAACTTGTTTGAACAGCTTGAAAAGTACTTTGAAGAAAATTATGGTATCGAAAACAAATTCAGAACGCCGGAACCAAGCTGGCACGGACATTCGCAGTGTTATTATTTATTGAAGAACACTCCCTATCTTTTTTACGTGGATATCCTCATCGAGAAACTTTCTACCGGTAACAGGTTCATGGAATCCGACCGCCATGGAAACTCTATTGTGTGGTTCGATAAAAAAAATCTGTTCGATCCTACTCCTACTCCCGAAGAAGAAGTTAAAAAAAAAGGCAAACACTTTTATAAACTTATTTCAGATTCCTACTGGATATTGGTAATGGACGTTAAAAAGCAGATACATCGAAAAAACGAAGTAGATGCATTTGTGATCTATAACCAACTTCTGAACAGGTTAGCTTACCTTTTGAACCTGAAATACAGACCGACTAAAGTTGATTTTGGCCTGCGTTATATTTACCGCGATTTTCCACAGGACACTATAACCTGGTTGGAAGATATGCTGATGGTGAAAGATCTGGATGAAATGATGAAAAAGGTCGATATTATTGATAATAAATACACAGAATTAATTGAAGAATTGAAAGAGAAGTGGGGATAGGATTTTCACGCACCCGACTCGGGTTTTTCAAACTCGAGTCGAGTGCGATCCGGTTAATCTTCGCAAGGTCTTTTCCAAATTCAACAAGTTCAACCAGTTCAACCAATCTATTCTTCTATCCGCTTTTTCCTCTTAGCAACTACGCTATAAATAACAGGAATCACAATAAGCGTAAGGAAAGTAGCGCTGATAAGACCACCGATAACTGTGAGAGCCATGGGAGATTTCAGTTCGGAACCTTCGCCACTGCTGATAGCCATAGGCAGCATTCCACCAATTGTCGTAATGGCAGTTATCAGAACCGGGCGCAGTCTGTCCGAACCACCCTGCAGAATAGCTTCATATTTTTTCATCCCGCTCATTCGCAACTGGTTCATATGGTCAATGAGCACAATTCCGTTATTCACCACGATACCAGCCAGGATAATCACTCCCACGAAACTGGCAACGGAGAGAGTTGTTGCGGTTATTCCCAACATCATCAATACACCGATAATTGCCAGCGGCATGGTGAACATCACCACGAACGGCTGCCTGATCGATTCGAACTGAGACGCCATAACAATATAAACAAGCACGGCTGCCAGAAGCAAGGCAAGCGCCAGAGTTTTAAAGGCTTCCTGCATATCTTTGTAGGCACCGCCAAAATCTACATAATAACCGGCTGGAAGATCTTTCAGGATATCGGATATTTCTGTTTTCACTTTTTTTACTGTCCCGCCAATATCTTGTGTTCCGGCTACGCTGGCAGTGATGGATATTTTCCTGCTCTGCTTTTCGTGGCTTATCTTCCTGGGTCCTTCCGAATATTCGATATGAGCGATCTGGTTCAACGGAACGGAGAATCCCAGAGAAGAGATAATGGAAAGATGCATAATATCTTCAAAGCTGTTACGTTTTTCTTCATCTAGGCGAACCAGGATATCTATCTCTTCACCGGCTTTGCGGTAGATTCCAGCAAATGAGCCCAGAGAAGCAATTTTAATTTCTGATGCAACCTGCATTGAGGTAAGACCATATTTAAAGGCTTTATCTTTATCTATAATAATATGAGCTTCGGGTTTTCCTTCCTTCATAGAGTTCACAACATCGGTAACGTGTTCCACTTTTGCCATGCGCTTTTCTATTCTGGCTGCAATGGACTTCAATTGATCCAGATCTTTCCCGAAAATATTTAATTCTATAGGGTTGGCTGAACCACCACCCATCATTTCCTCGCGGGAAAGGAACGTGAATTGAGCACCTTCTATATTGGGTAATTTCTTCCTGATAATATCCTGAATCTCTTCATAAGTAAGTTTCCTGTCCTTCTGCTCATACAGTCTTCCAAAAACCTGAGCTTCGCTCACTTCCTGCGGATTAGTAGGATCGGATAATGCCTGAGAATCACTCATAGGTCCCACCAGTACCATTACGTTTTTCACGCCTTCGATCTCCATGAAAATATCTTCCAATTGCCTGATGGCTGCATCTGTCTCTTCCAGGGGTGTTCCCACGGGCATTTTCACATTCATCATCATAAAAGGAATATCCTGCTCCGGCATAAATTCAGTTCCGATAAGCGGTATTATCCCCAATGAAAGAACAAACAGAACACCGACAGAAAGCAAGGTTACGGTTTTATGGCTCAGAACCCATTTTAGAACTTTCAAATACCTGGCTTTAAATTTATCGAATA
>JACNIV010000237.1 GCA_014382915.1 Candidatus Cloacimonadota bacterium
ATTCATAAGCTTTTGCCATTGCCAGTATTCTATCCTGGCTTGCTGCAAATCCCTTCAATGCATCTTCTTTTGTCGTTATTTCGTTTTCCTGAAGCATAAGAAGGCCTGATATTACCTGCAAATTATTCTTTACCCTGTGATGTACCTCTCTCAACAATAATTCTTTTTCTTTTAGATCTCTTTTTATCTGTTCCTCTGCTTGTTTATGTTTGATGGCAAGAGCAATTTCTTCGGAAATAAAAGTTAGAATATCAATATCTTTTTCAGAATAAAGATTTGGATCATCATAGCTTTGAACTACAATTACACCGATTACTTTATTTTCAATTTTCAGGGGAACACCCAGCCAGATTTCGGAGCGAGTTCCAACGATGTCGATTTTGCCCTGTTTATTTAAATCATCTTGTAATTGCTTATTAACAAACAATGGTTTACCTGTTTTTATGACCAGAGAAGTAAGGGTTTTACCAGCAGGGAAAGTTTCAAAATCATCTTTTTCGTCAACCTGAAAAGGAAGAGTGAGCATATCTGTTTTTTCATCAAATAAAGCAACATAAAAATTGGTCGTGTCGATCACATTCCCCAGGTATTCTCTTATCTTTATGAAGAGTTCTCGAATTTTATCGGTTGTATTCAGAGCATTTGAGATGTTATATAATGTTTTTTGAATGTTCTCTGCCTGCTTGCGCTCGGTGATGTCACGAACAAATTCAACAACTCCGGTTACTTTATCCAAATTCGGATCTATTATAGGATAACTGAAAAGTTCAATCCACTCTACAGGAGATCCCGGGATTCCCGGTACAATATTCCATTCTGTACTGCCGGTTTCCAAACAACGAAGGGTTGGGCAGGGGTCACACGGTTTATCTGCATTATGATAGACTTTATAGCACTTTTTCCCTTCCAAAGGAATATTTTCTTTATACCATTTATTCATTATTCCATTGACATGGCGGACAGTCAGATCCGGATTAAGTATGCTGACACCATCCTGAACACTTTCTAATATACTATTTAGAAATTGTTCATTATTTTTCAAATCTTCTTCCGCCTGCTTGCGTTCTGTGATGTCGAGAATTTGAGCTATTGTTTTTATTTTCCCTTTTGAATCTTTAACAACAGTGGAGCTTATTTCAACATGTCGTTTTTTGCCGTTTTTTCTGACAATATTGAATTCATATCTGTTAGGCACAATCTCTCCTCTCTGCCTTCTAATGTATCTGTCTGCAACCAGTTCTCTACTTTCCTCATCCAGGAACTCCCTGAAGTCGTGCCCAATGATTTTCTCGCGGGTTTCGCCTAATATCTCGCACAGCATATCGTTTACATAGATAAACCTGTAATCATTGCTCACAATGAGGATTCCATCATGTGAGTGCTCCACCACAGCACGAGACCGTTCCTCACTTTCCCTCAGTTCTTCCTCTATCAGCTTGCGTTCGGTTATGTCCTTCTGTATAGCCATATAAGAAGATATTTTCCTTGTTCATCTTTAAATGGAGATATTTTAAATTCGCAAATAAAGGTACTTCCATCTTTTCTTCTATTCAAATGTTCACTTTGCCAAACTTTATTTGAAGAAACGGTGTTATAAATATTTTCCTGAATTTTTTTTGCTTTAGGTTCTGCATTTAATATTTCAGGAGTTTTTCCTATAAGTTCTTTTTGAGAATACCCATATAATTTTTCAGTAGCTTGATTAATATATGTTATCCTATAATTCAAATCGGTTACAATTATTGAATCCGTTACTTGTTCTGTTATAGAGCTAAGGAAAATAAGCTTTTCTTCCGCCTGCTTGCGTTCGGTGATATCCTGAAATATTCCAAAAGCTCCTAAATATTTTCCATTATTATCAAATAATGGAGAAGAAGTTACAGAAATTATAGAATGACTTCCATCTTTTGTAATAATTTTTAATTCATATTTACTTGATTTTCCAGTCTTTCTAATAGATGTTTGCTGAATGACCCGTTGAAATTCTTGTGGAGTTGTAAGATCTTTTAAGTTCATGTTGAACAATTCTTTTTTGGAATATCCAAATATTTTGCAAGCTGCTTGATTTACAAAAGTGAAATTCTCATTTTTATCAACGGATACTATTCCTTCTGCCAATGATTCAACCAGGGTACGATATTTCTCTTCACTTTCTTTTAGAGCTTTATCAGACTGTTTGTGTTCTATAGCAACAGCAATCTGGTATGAAACAAGTTCTAAAATTTCCACATCCTTTTCATTATAAATAGAAGAATCTTTGTAGCTTTGTACAGCCATAACCCCAATAATCTTTTTTTCAATTCGCAGAGGAATTCCAACCCATACTTCAGATAATGAGCCTGATATCTCTATTTTACCCTCTTTCGCAAGTTTCAGATAATATTCTTTGGTCGCTAATAATGACTTGCCAGTCCGTATCACATACTCAGTTAGACCTTTTGATAGTTTTTTGGGAACCGGCTCAGGTTTCGGATCCTTTTCATCACAATAGTATGGGAACGATATTATATTTTTATCTTCATTGTATAGTGCAATATATAAATTGTTCGCATCGATAATAGTACTTAGAAGTTGATGGATAGTATGATAAAGCTCATCAATATCTTTAGTGGTATTTACAGCTTTTGCAATATTATAAAGAACTAATTGGACCTTTTCTGCCCGTTTGCGCTCGGTGATTTCTGTTAAAACACCATAAGCATATCTTTCTCCGTTTTCTTCATGCACAACACTTGCTACATAACGTGCCCAAATCCACTTACCATCTTTTCTTTTGATTCTGTATTCAACATCAAACTTCTTTCCCTTGTCAAATAATGACTGGAAACTTTTTTCCACTTCTTGTAAATCATCATGATGTATTCTTCCAATCCAACTATTATAGCTATCCGCGTAAATTTCTTCAGGAGTATAGCCAACAATTTCCTTTATGTTTGAACTTATAAAAACAGTAATGCCTTTCTCACTAGTTTTCCATAAAACAGACGGAACATTTTCAACAAGCAAGTGGTGTTTCTCCTCACTCTCCCGCAGCGCTTCTTCTGTTTGTTTCTTTTTTTCATTCTCTGTTTTGAGTTTAATGGCATTTGTTACTGCATGTCCCAGATGTACAAGCTTATCTTTTAGCACATAATCCCAGGCACCCCAGCGCATGCACTTAATTGCTGTTTCTTCATTTACAGAACCTGTAACAATGA
>JACNIV010000238.1 GCA_014382915.1 Candidatus Cloacimonadota bacterium
ACGCGGAAAGTTGCTGGAGAAAATACTGATAGCTGTTTATCTGGGATATTCACATCTTCAACTTTTTAAAATAGATGAAAAAGAAGAGTATGATGGGAAAAAATATTATCATTCAAACAAACTATTAATTCGCTTATGGTTCTGGATCGGCCCTACTGCCGGTGCTTTTATCATTATTATTTCTGCTATTTTATTCAGACCGATAATTTTCTTTATTTATACTATTGGATTAGCAAATATTTATATGATCATTTTATGGATCATCCAGGTGAAAACAAATAAAAAAATCCTTACAAACAATAAAAGCTTATAAGGATTTTAATTGAGAATATTTTTTAGACTTTTTTTAGTTCATATTTCCAAACGAATGTGATCATAATGGCAGCTAAGATTGCTCCAAAAATCCAGAAACCAAAAGCTGCATTCCAACTGAATTTATCAATAAGATAACCGGTTCCAACACCTGTTAAACTTGCACCGACATAACCCATAGCATCGATAAAACCGGTTACAGAAGATGCGGCTTTTCTTGAACCTAGATCGGCTGGTATTGCAGCTACAAGAAGTATATGAGGTCCAAAAGTGAAAAATCCAATAAATAGTAAAATTACTAAACTGATAATCCAATTTTCACCAGGAACTATTCGATAAAGATAGCAAAATAAAGCCAGCAGTAAAAGCATGATAAATGCGATAGGTGCTCTGCGATGTTTAAAGAGATTGTCAGAAGCCCAACCTGCAAATATAGCTCCTAAACCTCCAGCCACCGGGAATGCTATTGCTTTATAGGCAGCAAGAGAAATGGTTGCACTCTGCTCTTCAAACATGTAAGTTGGTGCCCAACTCATAAAACCATATCGAACAATATTCAATCCAAAAAGAGCAAATCCTGCAAACCACACATAAGGATTCAAGAGAGTTATCTTTAATGTTTCCTTAAAACCTATATGATGATCCTTTTTAACTTCAGAACTTTCAATTCCTTGTTCCTGTTCTTCCAAACTTGGCAATCCCACTTCTTCCGGTGCATTTCGTGCCCTGATGTACCAGTGAATTGCAAGTATAATACAGATTGCAGCAGGTATAAAAAAAGTGAAACGCCAGTTCATATATTTAACAATCGTACCTGCCAGTAACCAGGAAAGTGCTCCTCCAATAATATAACTTGTACCCAAACGCCCGGAAATTTTTCCTCTTATCTTTTTTGGAAACCAGTTTGCTTTTGCTTTCACTGTAGGTCCCCAACCCATTGATTGGAAATATCCGTTCAATCCCCAAAGAACAGCCATAAGAACTAATGCACCGGCACTGAAACCAAAAATGATATTAAGAATGGCAGAAACTATCAATCCAATAGTTATTATTCTTCGTGAATTTAGTTTATCTCCAAGCTGTCCATTGATGAACTGTCCAACAGCGTAAGCAAAGAAAAGACTGGTGAGTACAACTCCCATGTTTGTTTTGGTTAATCCAAATTCGCTCATAATGCTTGGCATTGCGATAGAAATGTTTACCCTCAGAAGGTAGAATGAAGCATAGGTAATCCACATCATCCAGAACATCTTCTTCTGCCATTTTTTGATTTTCAAATTTGTGTCTGAATTATTTTTCATTTTTTCTTTCTCCAATTTTTTACATTATTTTTTATTTATTGTTTCCGAAAATATCCAGCGAAGCTGGAGCAGTAGTTCACTTTCGTCTTCAGAATCATCTTCAAATTGTGTCATCTGAAAGTTTGTTTGGATGAATAATTTGGGAGCGTTCTTTGCATCTCTCAATATAAAATAATTCAGCCCGGCTATAATTGTGTTTTCAACATCGTTATCATTGTCAATATCAGGATCATAAATATCATAACGAGCCAGGAGTTCAATTTTGTCATTAATGTTGTAAACTGGCATAATAGAGATAACGCTGGTTGTTACATCATCTTCTTCAGGATCTGCATTGGGTAGTGATTTTACTTTATAAAGATATTCTGCCAGCAAGCTAACAGGACCAAAGGCAAATTTTCCTATTCCAGCCATCAGATTGTATTCTTCACGGTCATCTGCTTTACTGTCATTTTCCGATCTGAACATATACGAACCACCAAGAGTTACACCGGCAACGGGAGTTATCCTGAGATTTGCTAAATAGTTCAGATCTTTGTTTATATTATTTCCTACTTTTTTGTAACCTTCGCCATTGTAAACAGCAAGATTATATGATCCAAATTCATTGGGAATTTTTCCACTAACACCAAAGCCAAAATCTGTGGAACTTACGAATTTATATTTATCGGATGGATCTCCATCGATTGTTGGATATGTCCATTCATAGATAGTGCCGAAATATGTTTTCATAAGTCCTACAGTAAGCGTTGATTCTTTGATTGGTAGTAAATTATTAAAATCAAGATAAGCATATTTGATCTTTAGACCCGCACCATCTGCTACTTTATTGTCATCATCGCTGAAAAAAATCCAGATTGAAGCGACCTTTGATATTTTCACTGAATTTCGGTTCCAAACGGAAGTAGCCCCGTTTAAGAGCCATCTCGTTTTTTGTTACATCGCCATCGATCATCTGGTATGTCCAGCGATTCCACAGTTCCATTGTTAACTTTGTTTCTGCATGAAGAAACCCTAATGCTATCATGATTAGAATTAAAGTTAAAAGTGTTTTTCTCACTTACCCTCCTCAGTCAATTTCATTGTTCTCCATTTTTTATATTATTTTTGATATTCGTTGATGATTGAGATGGAAAATATGGAACCACAATAACTTTTCCACCCAGGCTTTCCATAACTTCTCGGGCTTCTTCAATAGCTTCATCAGTATGGCTGGAGCTTTCCATTAAAATATCAGGTTTTATTTTCTTTACATTTGGTAGCGGTGAATATGTTTTCTGGGTAACAACAAGGTCAACATACTTTATTGCATTTGCCAGGTCGAATCTTTCATCAAAAGAAAGTATTGGTTTGGTTTTCTTTTCCATTACTGCTTCATCCGTTAAGATTCCTACAATAAGTTTCCCGTCTTCTCCAGCTATTGCTTTGGCATTTTCCATCATTTTAAGATGACCTTTGTGGACAATATCCAGCACATAATATGAATAAACTAATTTCATCTATTTACCCTTTTTTTTAATTTTCGATGCTCTTCAATTATATATGATGAAATTTCAT
>JACNIV010000239.1 GCA_014382915.1 Candidatus Cloacimonadota bacterium
TTTCAGAAATCATCACACCGCTATCAAAAAAACCTGCCGAACCAACTCGATACGAAAGACCATTTTTATCTACCAGATGTCGCAAATAATGCTCTGCCATGGGACTGCGGCAGATATTAGCTGTACAAATAAAAAGGATCAGGGGTTTTATATAAGAATCCCGAATTTCAGAAAACGGTATCTTGCCGTCCCGGATGCATTCAATATTTTCCTTTGTTCCGTCGATCACTGTGGAAGGAATTGTGCTGAGCTCTTTATGTTTCGGTGGAATAACTGCAAAGTCGAACCAGTTACTTTTTTCCTGCAGAATATCTTCAATATTCTCATAAGGAACTTCACCTGATAGATTTATGCTGGTACTTACAATTGGCTTATCAATTTGTTTTATAAATTCTCTTAGAAAGGAACTTGTCGGGATTCTGAATGCCACTTTTTGATTTTGAGAAACAAATTTAAAATTATCTTCCGGATCATTTAAAATGACAGATAACTCACCGGGCCAATATTGCTGGCAAAGTCTTCTTATTTTTGGATGATATTTGATTTCATACTTTCCCAGCCAATCGACTTCAGGAATCAAGATAATATAACCTTTTTGCTGATTTCGTTTTTTGAGATCATTAATTCTATTTATAGCTTTCTCATCGAAGGCAGAGCAGCCAATGCCAAACATACTGCCGGTGTAATGCAGGAATACTGCATCTTCAAAATATTTTACTTTTGAAATTTTATTGTAAATTTTCATCTTTTTCTCTTATATACACTGAATAAACAAAAAAAGACTGATTTATTAGGCAAGCATTTTATAAAAAAATTTGACAAAAAAACTACCTAAAAAAGAGAAACATGTAAAAATTAATAAAGAAAAGTTTTTTTTAAAGAGGAAAAATCATGAAAGATTCAATAAGAATAATAATAACAGGTGGAACATTCGATAAAGAGTATAATGAGAGAACCGGTGAACTCTATTTCAAAGATTCCCACATACCCGGAATGCTTGAACTGGGAAGATCAAGGTTGAATATCAGTATCAGAACTCTGATGATGGTGGACAGCAATGAAATAAGTGAAGACGATAGAGAAATCATTGCCAAGAATTGTCTGAATGCCAAGGAAGATAGGATCGTTATTACACATGGAACTGACACAATGGTTGATACGGCAAGAATAATTGCAGAAATTGTGAAGAATAAAACTATTGTGATGACCGGTGCCATGGTTCCATATACTTTTGGAAGTTCAGATGGACTTTTCAATCTTGGTAGTGCGATAGCATTTGTGCAAACCCTTCCTCCAGGGATTTACATAGCAATGAACGGACGATATTTCCCCTGGGATAATGTGAGAAAGAATAAAGAGATCTGCGAGTTCGAAGAAATTAAATAAATATTCTTTTCAAATTAATTATTTATTAAACTTTTATCACTCCAGATAATTCATCGGATTGACAGGAATGCCCTTTTTTCTCAATTCAAAATGCAAGCTTGGCACCTCGGTAGAACCGGTACTGCCGGAAAGAGCTATTAACTGGTTCTTTTTTACTTTGTCTCCTTTGGAAACAAGCAGAGAGTTGTTATGCGAATATAGTGTGTGAAATCCATTCTGATGATCTATTATCACCAGCTTACCGGCTCCGTTATACCATTCGGCATAAGCAACTACTCCATCTTCCACGGTAACTATATCCGAACCGGTTACTGCTGAAATGTCGATGCCGTTATTCTTTGTACTTACTTTGTACAGATCGCTTTTTTGCTCACCATAACTACGAATTATTTCACCTTTTACAGGCCATATCAGTTTATCTGTAGAAAATTTATATGTGTAATGTTCTGTGAATATATCAGCCTGTAATTTCATGATAAGTTCGTCCAGCGCAGCAGCTTCTTCTTCCAACATTTTTTTCTGTTCCAAAGCTACCAGCCATTCCTTTTCGTAATTGCTGATCTCACCTTCCAGACTGCCTATCTGTGTAGTGTATTTTTTCTTCTTTTTATTGGTAACTATCCGTGTCCAGACAAGATCTTCGTAACTACGATTCTCCTTCTTTTTAACCTTTTCCAACCCGCTTTTTTTATCTTCGATCTCTTTAATCTCATCAGCGGTCTGCCGGATAAGAGAAGCAAGCAGGTGGGAATCTGTTTTCTTTTCGGAATAAAGAACTCCCTGGTAGTGGGCAAATAGCAGTTTGTTAAATTCATCCTGGCATAAAGCATGTAAATTTTCCAGGTAAGATGAAGTGGATTTTAAATTACCGATGGTTGTATCGAGTTTTTCTTTTACCTCTTTTTCAGATTTTTTGAGTTTCTTTATCTCCTGTTCACTTTGTTGCTTTTTCTCTTTGGTGGAAGAAAGGTCGTTTTCAGATTTTTTCTTTTGTTGCTCTACCTTCTGGATGTGTTCTTGCTCCCTGGAAATCTGGTACTGCAGTTCATCCAGTTTCTTCTTTTTCTCATCCAGGTTTTGGGAAAAGATCAAAGAAGAAATTGAGAATATTAATATTATAAAAACTACTTTTCTCATTTTTTCACCCTGCTCAATGAAAAATTCCTGAATATCGTATTTTATGTCAAGTTGTACGATTTATGAATTGCTATTTTTCTCTCGTTACGAAGTTGTACTTCGTAACACCCTTGAAAGTGAAGTTTAACTTCACTGGAAAACTGTGTTCCCATCCGATCAGTAGAATCCCTTCAGTCTTCTCCGGCAACTGCCGGATACACCCAGACAGGTGCTATTCCCTTTTGACAAAAGGGAACATGAGAAGCCGTAGAAAGAATAGCCTCACTAGGTAAACCTTGAAAAAGTTTACAAATAGAGGAATTCTCTTAAATAGACTTTTTCAACGGTTAAAAGGTTACAAAGCTCCAGCTTTGTAACCAGAGTACTTGCTAAAGGATGGGGACAAATTGCCTCCCCCCCCTTTCAGTTGAAACAAAAGGAGGTGTCCAAAAAATAAATAATTCAAAACTCACTCCCAGTCTTCTCCGGCAACTGCCGGATACACCTAGACAAGTGCTATTCCTTTTAGCAAAAAGGAATCAGTTGCTGTTCGTTTAAACCCACGAATTAATTCGTGGGTTTCCGTGCAGGCTGTAGGGTGGGTGCTAACCCACAAATTGCCTGCAGAAATATATTTTCTTTGACAGAAATAATTCAAA
>JACNIV010000240.1 GCA_014382915.1 Candidatus Cloacimonadota bacterium
AGCCGAATCCTCTTGCAGGAGGTTCAACAAAGATAAGTTTTCTTCTTCCAAAAACTTCTATGGTAGAGGTAAAGATATACAACATTCGTGGTCAATTGGTAAAGGATTTATACAAAGGTGTAGCAAACACCGATGATGAGGTAAGTATTCCCTGGGATGGCAGAGATGAGACTGGAACTCTTCAGAGTACGGGAATATACCTCTATCAGTTAACAATAAATGGTAAACTTTATGAGATAAAAAGATTGATAGTGATAAGGTAATATTTCGTAACGTCCCGATAGATCGGGATCCTCACTTGCGACACAACCCCCCGATTTCTCGGGGGGACGATTGTGCTACATTAAAAGTGAATGGTAAGCTGTTTGAAATTCACCCCGTGTAGTAGCAAAACTTACTACACAGGGTAAAGAGGTTGATAATTATTAGATAATGAATGAAATTAAAGAAGTGATTAGGAAAAAATAAGTAAAAATTTAGATATGAGATATGTAAAATAGTAAAATAATGAGAAAAGTTGTCATTCTGAACGAAGTGAAGAATCTCCAAGTCTCATTCATATAGTCCATCATGAGATTCTTCGTTTCACTCAGAATGACAATTTAGAGCAAAGATTCAGTAAAATAACCAATTTTGTAGTTCTCATTAAAAATTTAGATAGGAAAGGAGAAAGAGATGAATAACTCAGGTAAAAGAAATTACTCGGGATTCTGGGGAATTATAGCCCAGATTCTCCACCCACATCGGAGCTCTGATTATGGAGATGATGGAGAAGTATTTCAAAATGATAATGAAAATGACAGGTTTAGAAATTCTGAAGACAGTAAGGAAAACTGGGTTAGAGTTAGAAGGAAAAAAAGGAAATACATGACTGTATATTATTATTAAGTTTGGATGAATTATTAAATGTAAACATTAAATTATATGAAAAATAATAAAACTAAAATATTGATTGTTGAAGACAATACAGATACAAGAAATAATATTATTGAGTTTCTTTTAGAAAACAGTATAAATATTCTTGGTGCTGGCTCAATAAAAGAAGCTACGCAGATTTATAAAGAAAATGCTTCTGATATTAAGCTTTTTTTAATTGATTTAGAACTCCCTGATGGAAATGGAATGGAGTTTCTTAAGACCATCAAAGATGAATCAAATTCTTCTCATCTATCACAATCCCCGCGTCCGCGGGGACCAAAATCTATTATTATAAGCTATTTTATAAATGAAGATGTGAGAAGAATAGGAAAGGAACTTGGCGTAACAGGATTCATTGAAAAACCATTTGATCTTTATGAACTTATAAAAAATGTAAATTCAGCCATAGGCTGATGGCTCAAAGGCTATCCCCGCTTCCGCGGGAACAAAATAATGAGGTATTTATGAAAATTACTTTTATGACAAAATGTCCATATTGTAAAAATACTAGCAGATACAGAATACATCGTGACCAATGGATGCATATCTTGCCTATAAGTAGACATTATGAATGCAATAATTGTCACGCAGAATATCTATCAGTCCTTCATAGTTTTTCATTCGGACTATTAAAAGGCTATACTAGATTCTACCTTAACCCTGCTTCGGAAGTCCATTCTATTGTTGATACTGCCGCAAGTATGAAGTAGGTAAAAAAGGTTCTGATATGACATAATAAAACACGATTACAAATCGTGTTGGATCATACTTTACTAAATGATCTGACACTCCCGATATATCGGGATAACGGTGTCTTACAACGAATAAAACACGATTATCCCGATACTTCGGGATGTTGGATTATATTTTAAGTAATAGCGTTCTTTGAAAGATTTATATCGAAAGCCAGGCGCTCTTTCTCTTGTAGTCACACTTACAAGCTTGATTTCTGTCAGCACATCCTCATCCCCGCTTGCGCTGGGAAAGGGAGCACAATCGTCTTCCTTGCGAATGGTCTTGACCTTCGCAATGGTTGAACGTATAGACCAACCATTACGGAGGTTTCGCAAGCTCAACCATCCGTAAGGTCTCAACTCTGCTTCGGAAGTCCATTCTATTGTTGATACTGTCGCAAGTAGGAAGTAGGTAAAAAAGGTTCTGACATCAAAAAGGATCCGACACCAAAAAAAAGGATCTGACACCGTTTGTAACGGTGTCTTACAACGAATAAAACACGATTATCCCGATACATCGGGATGTTGGATCATATTTTAAGTAATAGCGTTCTTTATAAATTGCAAATAGTGATAAATAATAAGTGAAAAGGACTCTGACACTGTCCCCCTTCAGGGCGTTGTATAGGAGATAAATCGGTACTGGTGAATAATAACAAAGGTAAACTTTTTTATGGCCTTCGCAATATACCCGTTCTCCGTAGTAGCCTACTCCACCGAAGTATCCTTAGCTACGAAGGCTGGATCCATTCTACGTAGCCCCAGAGAATTTCGGGACGAAGGATGAACTACGAAGGGTGAATCGGGATTTCTTATTACACTAATTTGACTTTTTAGAGTAAACTCATTATATTATCCACCAATTAGCGAATATAAAAAAGAGTTACAAATTTTTTTTATAAATTATCTAATGGGGTTAACTGGTTAAACCGATTTCCGCCAAAGGCGGATCCCGATTTATCGGGACAACTAATTCAACTAATTTAATTGAAGGTCTATTTTTTTAAATTTTATTCTATCCTATTCCCCTATCAGTTTTTTATATTCATCAGCGGAAAGCAGGTTTTCAATTTCATCCTTATTTACAATTTCAAACTTTGCAATCCAGCCATCATCATAGGGGCTGGAATTTAAAAGTTCAGGTGAATCTGCCAAATCTGAGTTCACATCAATTATTCTTCCGCTAATTGGAATATAGATTTCCTCAACTGCCTTGACTGCTTCCACAGTTGCCAGAACCTCTTCTGCTGCCAATTCCGCACCAATTTCAGGCAATTCAATGAATACTATATCTCCCAATTCTTTTTGAGCATAATCGGTTAGACCAATTGTTGCTTCTTTGTTGTTAATCTTCAGCCATTCATGAGTTTCTGTGTATTTTAAATCTTCTTTTACCATTTTACAACCTCCTTTATCATATTTCTTAATGAGATCTGCAAAATGAGTAATTTCACTTCATTTCTGGCTACGACTTGCTTCGCCAAGAAAAGTGTCATTCCCGTGAAA
>JACNIV010000241.1 GCA_014382915.1 Candidatus Cloacimonadota bacterium
TTCTGCGATCATGAATGACAAAGATCGTGCTGCCGGACGTGGTGGCATGGGTGCTATCATGGGTTCAAAGAACCTGAAAGCTGTCGTTGCCATCGGCAGCAAAGAAATCCCAGTAGCCGATACTGAAGGATTGAAAGAACTCTTATTAAAAGTTGACAGGTTGATCGATAAAAATCCAGTTACGGGAAAATCTTTGCAGTTGCTGGGAACATCGGTTCTGGTAAATATAATCAATGCTCACGGTATGTATCCCACCGAGAATTTCCAACGGGGAGTTTTCAACGATGCGGAAGGAACCAGCGGCGAGAAGATCGCAGAAGTTCTATTGCAAAAACGCAGTGCCTGCTTCAAATGTCCTATTGCCTGTGGACGTTCCACGAAGACCGAGAACAAAGAAGGCGAAGGTCCCGAATACGAAACTGTCTGGGTGTTCGGTGCACAATTGGGAATCAACGATTTAACAAAGATCACCGAAGCGAATTATTTGTGCAACGAATTGGGATTAGATACAATAACTACCGGAAGCACGATCGGTTGTGCCATGGAACTGTATGAAAAAGGTGCTTTCCCACATGAATTGAAATGGGGAAATGCTGACGTCCTGGGAAAGCTGGTGGAAGATATTGCTTATAAGCGTGGAATCGGAGCAGAACTGGCTCTGGGTTCCAAGAAACTGGCAGAAAAGTATGGCAGACCGGAACTTGCCATGCAGGTGAAAGGAATGGAACTGCCAGCCTATGACCCGCGTGGTGTACAAGGCCAAGCGCTTGCCTATGCTACTTCCAATCGGGGTGGCTGCCATATGAGAGCCTATGTGATTGCACCCGAAATTCTGGGTTCACCAATGAATCTGGACAGATATTCCCCGGATGGGAAAGCAGAGATCGTAGCATTGTTGCAGGATATTTCTGCTGCCGTAGATAGTATGGTGCTCTGCCGATTCCTGCAATTTGCCCTGAGTATTTCCACTTTCACAGAAATGGTAAATGTGGTTACCGGGTGGGACTATACAGATGATGAATTGCTGGAAGTAGGGAAGCGGATCTATACTCTGGAAAGAGATTTCAATTCAAAAGCAGGTTTTACCAGGAAAGATGATATGTTGCCGTCCAGATTCCTGGAAGAAGAACTGGAAGAAGGATCTTCTCGCAATAGAATTGTGCAGCTCGATAAAATGCTGGATGAATATTATGCTATTCGCGGTTGGGATAATAATGGAATCCCAACTTTGGAAACTTTAAATAAATTAGGGATTTAAACAATAATGAAAGTAACAATAGCAGGATTTAATATCGACCAAAGTTTAATTGAAAAACTTCCAAAAGACACTATAGCCACTCCTGAAACCATTTCTGCAGCCTATGCACGCATCAGCCGGGATCCGAGAGATGTTCCAGATCTAAGAGCAGAAGCAAGAGAACAAGTGGAAAAAGCCAGAAGATCAAACAAGGCAATTGTCTTTGGTATGAGTCACCATTCCGTGGCAGAACACGCCTACTTTAATTTTGACATTTTAGGCATCTCAAGATTAGCTCTGGAAGAACTGGAAGCAAGACGTATCGGTGCTGCTTACACCGAAAAATCTCAACGCTACATTACTCTGCAGGGTGATTTTGTGATTCCTGCTGAATTTAATGTAAAAGATAAGAATGCTTTCAGAGAACTGGTCGCTTTCCAAAATGACTTTTATCTGCGAAACTTGGGAAAGCTTACCGATTACCAGTTCACTTCCAATCCCAAACTTTCCGAAAAAGCCCGAATAGCTACTGAAAATGGTACTTCAGATAGAATCAACAGTGCAAAAAACACACTGGAAGGCTGGGCTAAGGAAGATGCCAGGTATGCTTTGAGCCTGGCTACCCAAGCTCAACTTGGTTTATCCTTTAATGCAAGAACATTGGAACACGCAATAAGAACGATGCGTCACTCTGAACTTTCAGAAACAAGAGAATTATCTCAGAAACTTTTTAATGTCACAAAAGATGTAGCTCCTTCCTTGATAATCCTCACCGATCCTGACGAGTTTAGAAAAGCTTTTAAAAAAGAGTTATTGGATAATAACTTTAAACATACGCGCAGAAATTTACGGAAATACGTCGCCGAGCTTATCAAAAAGTTTTATGGTGATATGATGGAAGATCTTCCCGAAATAATGGAGTCTGAGTATGAAAAATTAATTAAATCCAATGAAGTGGATTTGAATATTGCTTCTGCAATTATTCACAATAGCTCCAAGTTGCCGATTGAAGATGCTTTTAGATTGGCTTCAGTCATATTGGCGGATGAGATAATAGGCATAGAATTCTTTGCAGAGACCATGAAGTTTATTTCAGCTTTCGATTCGCTGCCGCGGGAATTTGAATTTACTGGAGAATTAAAATTTGAATTGGTGGTGAGTGCCAGCAATTTTGCCCAACTGAAACGCCATCGTTTGATGACAATTCTAGCTCAGGATTACGATCCATCTCTGGGAATCACTATCCCGCCTTCCATCAAAGCTATTGGTGCGGAAGATGAACTGCTGGATGTTTGCCGTAGAAGTGAAGAACTCTATTTTGAATTTCTGCCCTCGTATGGCAAAGCTGCTGTATATTGCCTTACAAATGCCCACCGACGTCGTGTGCTGGTAACAGCCAATCCCCGGGAACTCTACCATTTTTCACGACTGCGGGAAGATGAACATGCCCAGTGGGACATCAAAGCTACTGCTGGTAATATGATGAATCTGGCAAAAAAAGTTGCTCCGCTTTCGTTTATTTTATCCGGTGGGAAAGACCAGTTTGAGAAGATGAAAAATAGAAACAGAGACGCAAAGATGTATAGAAATACCCGCAGATAACGGCTGGGGCATCAGGTGCGGTGGAGTGGCGCTTGTTTTGATCTGTAGTAAGACCTTGTTTTAAACCGCCGTCACCTGAATGCCCTTGTTATGCCTAAAGCTATCTTCTAATAGCAAACCAGGTAGAATTATCTTGATAAAAGATCTACAACAGATTGATTACCTTCTCGTCTTGCGAAGTCTTCTGGAGTTGAACCATCTTTAGAGCTACTTGCTTGCACATCAGCACCGTTACTAATTAATACTTCTACTGTATCTAAATTACCCTTCACTGCTGCTGAATGAAGTGGTGTAATATTATCTTTGGCTTTTACATT
>JACNIV010000242.1 GCA_014382915.1 Candidatus Cloacimonadota bacterium
GCTAATTGTTTCAATTTGTTTATCAAATCTTCTTTTATATCTAATGATTTTCCATCCATATTTTTAATCCTTAATTTTATATGAGATTAATTTGATTATGGAGTTATTTTTTACAAGGTATTTTTTTTATTTAATATTTTTTTCATTTGTCCAATTTCCACAAACCTTCTTCTTTTGCAGATTCAACAGCATCATTATATTCTTTTTGAGTAAGAAAATTAGAAAGTTCTTTAATTTCATATGCTTTTCCACAGGGATGGTATTGTGACATGATGTTCACATAAGTATCGGGTGAAATCTCTTTTGCAATAAATCTGGCGATCTTTTTTGTGCCAGCCAGTTTATTCGGTAGAACAAGATGACGGATAAGAAGTCCGTGTATTGCAATCCCATTATTAACAATTTTCAAATCTCCCACCTGACGATGCATTTCCGCTACAGCTTTTCGAGCGATTTCAGGATAATCTGGTGCATTGCAGGTTCTTTCTGCAATTACAACATCCCAGAACTTAAAATCCGGCATATAAATATCGAATATCCCTTCCAGTAGTTTTAGAGTTTCCACGTTATCATATCCACCTGTGTTGTAGATCAAAGGTGTATTTAGTCCTTTTTCAATCGCAATTTCCAAGGAAGATAGTATCTGTGGAACAACATGGGAAGGAGTTACAAAATTGATATTATGGCATCCTTTGTTTTGAAGGGTTATCATCATATCTGCTAACTGTTCATCAGACACTTCATATCCATGACCTTCATGACTGATATCGTAGTTCTGACAAAAATTGCATAGAAGATTACAGTTTGCGAAGAAGATTGTACCGGAACCATTTTTTCCCACCAGTGTAGCTTCTTCGCCAAAGTGTGCATTATAGCTTGAGACCATTGCTTTTTTCCCCATTTTACAAATACCCTTTTCATCTTCGAGTCTATTGACTCCACATTTTCGGGGGCATAATCTACATCCTTCCAAAAGACAGTATACCTGTTTTATTTTTTTCTGAAGTAATCCTTTTTTAAATGTCTCGAAATAAACAGGTTTTACCATATTCAAAAAAAATAAATCGAGTTATTCATTTACCTGATAGATATTCAGCATTTTGAATTTCTTTTTTATTAGTTTAGTAAATCTAGCCTTTCAATATTATTCTCTATATATAGTAATGTTGCTATCGGTTTTCCTGGTGGAATCAAAAGCAGCTTTTTCAGCGAATTTTAAAAACTGATCTATTTTCTTGATGTTGTCATTTTTAAAGACAAGTCCCCACCCGATCTTGCAAACTTTCATTATAGGCAGATCCATTATTTTTACATTAACCCGATTAATTGTATGAAGGCAATTCTTTTCAGATGTTTCAGGCATCAGGATTACAAAAGTGTCGTTGTGCATCTTACCGATAAGATCGGTTTCTCGCAGGTCGGTCTTAATGATATATGCGATCTTTTTCATCAGGTCGTTGGTTTCATGCTCACCTATTGTGCGAACGATGTTCTCGAAATTGTCTATTTTCATAACGGCTACAGAAAGATCACGTTTGTAGCGCACCATCATCGAGAAAATAACTTCAGCACGATCGAGGAAGGGTTTTATGGAGTAAACCCTGGTGATTTCGTATAAACCGCGGTGTTGTTCGATCTCTTCATTTTGTCTGAAAATTTGAACAACAATACTGATGATGGAAGCATATGTACAAACTTTGGTCATCTCTTCACTTTCAAAAACGCCATTTTGCTTATCTATGAAAAAAAAGCCAAGCAGATGTTCTTTGTAATTCAGGGGAACTACCAGCAAGTGCGAATAATTCTGTTCAAATTTGAACCTGCCGGGATGATGAATATCAAGCAGTTTGAAATTCATCAACTCTGTGATAATAGGATCACCTTCTGTGAAGATAGTATTCTTGGCAAAATTGTGACTTAAGTTCCTGCCGATCTTCAGCCGATAGATCTCAGATTTGGGAACTCTCAGGAAAATACCCAGTGTAAGGAATTCAAATTCATCTTCGATGTCCCTGATTATCTTGCTCAGATTTTCTTCCAACGGGCGTTTCTGCAGTAATTCGTTTAAAAGGGCATCAAATTTTAAAAGTTTAAAGGTCATTGGAATCCTCCATTAATATTCGATTCTCTCTGTCCATTTGATTTCAAATTCTTTGTATGTATTATGATAATTGCTTTTATTTTCATTTTCCATCTAAAATATTTCTTATCTTTGTAACGATCATATTAATACCAATTTTGTTTGCACCGCCCTCGGGAATGATGATATCTGCATAACGTTTGCTGGGCTCCACGAATTCGATGTGCATGGGTTGTACAGTATTGCGATATTGTAGAACAACAGATTCTAAACTTCTGCCACGCTCATTAATGTCACGTTCAATCCTTCTTAATATCCTGATATCGGCATCGGTATCTACGAATATCTTGATATCCATTAGTTTACGAAGCTGTTCATTTTCAAAAATAAGAATTCCTTCTACTATGATTATCTTGGATGGTTTTATCAGGGTAGTTTTATCTATCCTGCTATGGGTTTTAAAGTCGTAAATTGGTTTTTGGATAGGAATGTTCTTTTTCAGAAGCTTGAGATGTTCCATTAGAAGTTCATTATCAAAAGAATCCGGATGGTCGTAGTTTATCTTATTTCTTTTCTCTATAGGTAGAAGTCCAAAATTCTTGTAATAGCTATCCTGCGGGATGAGGGTGATATGGTCTTTAACTTCACTTCTTATAGCATCTGTAATAGTACTCTTTCCCGATCCTGTCCCGCCTGCTAAACCAATTATTACAGGTGTCGGCATAGAAACTCCTTTAATTCATTGCATCTTGAAAACCGAAATCTCAAGACCGGAATCAATATCCAATGTCATACTTTCAAAACCAAAATCGGACTTTATATAGTCAAGATATTCCTGTAAGGATTCTTTGTGTGAAATAACATTATCTGCTACGATAATTGCTTTGTTATTCAGTCAGTTTATTGATTAACAACTTTATGTACTTAATGTAATCAACTTTGATAGCATCGATAAAAACGAAATCGTATTGTTTATTCAGTTTGGGAATGCTACGTTCGGCTTTTCCAAAATGAAGTTTGATGTTATTTCTACCAGCAAGGTTTTGTTGTGCCAGTTTGAATCTTGCTTCATCCAC
>JACNIV010000243.1 GCA_014382915.1 Candidatus Cloacimonadota bacterium
TATAAAGATAATGGTGAATTTTATCTTGATCCAGATAGTTTAGGACATCATAGTGGTCAACAAGGAGATCCGAATAACCAAGCTTGGTACCAAATTGGTTCAAATACATATTATACAGGTGGTAGCGCTGATTGGCAATGGGAACTTTATACTGCTGAAAATACCATAATGAATGTAGATACAGATGCAACATTAGTTTTAGGTCATGCGAGACTTGGTACTACTGGATATGGAAATCATCCCTTCAGACTTGAAATCGAAAATGATCCTGATAAAGTTTATTCGTTTATTCATAATGGTACAATAACTGATGAAGCAAAAGAAAAAATATTTAATGAACTTCTAGGAATTGATTGGTTTGATGATCATCCATCAAATTGGGAAGGAATACCAAGTCCAGGATATTTATCTACGTGGATTGATAGTGAAATTCTTTTTCATTGGATTATGTACAATATCAATGAATGTAATGGTGATGCCATTATAGGGATTCGAAATGCCATTATAGCTACGATTGATAATGGTAATTATAATTTATTCAATAATTTGTTTAATGATCCTCATCAGAGTAGCACTTATCCGTATTTGTGGGTAGATGTTGCAAATTTTATTTTATCGGATGGTGAAAATCTTTATGTTTATCGAAATTCTATAGATGGCGATTCCGGTCACCGATTAAGTTATTTAGTAAATGAAGAATTTACCGTTGTTAAAACTGATACTGACATACTTCCATTTACTAAACTCGATCAACATGATCTTGTTTGTATTTCGCAATATGGAGATGATGCTACTTTGTTTTCAAATATTTATGCCAATTACTGGAGTAACCTGTTTTTTTCAGGTACTATTAATGGTAACGAAACATGGACAACAACAAAGTTAATTACAGACAATGTAACAATTTTACAAAGTGCTGTTTTAAATGTAAGTTCTTCAATTGACTTTTTGACTCATAGTAATTTCAACATATATGGTCTAGTTAATGTAAATCAAACTGGTGAACTAAAATTAGATTTTTCTTCTACTGTCACCATCAATGGCACCAATGCTGAACTCTTCCTCGACTGGGGCAGCACTATCACCGGCTCAACGCCAACAACTTATGGAGCAACTCCTCCCGGACAACCTGTAGGTGGAGAAAGACCAATTCCCGGTGACCGCATAATAGCTCAAAATGGTGGAATTATTACAACGGGTGATATTGATGATTTCGAATTACATCCTGGATATCCAAATAATGTACCAGAAGCAATTATTTCTTCCAGTGCCGGAGAATTATGGGATGGAATTTTCATTCAAAATCCTGATGATGATGCATATTACTGGTTCGTTAATTGTGATATTTCTTGGATCCGCAAACTCTCGATAGAGAATATTGGAGAGTCCAGAAATACAGCTTATTTAAACTTGTATCTCACTGATTTTCACGATGCCGGACAGATCGTTGTTAGAGATGGTCATGAACTATCGATCCAAGGTGAAGAAGGTGTCGCTAATTTGTGTTATTTCCAGAATAATCCAGTTTATCCAATTTGTGCTTATGAATCTCCGGTTTATTTAAACTATGTTCACATTGGTGGAACCGAAGAAGAACCTGAATTAGGTAATGGCGGTGGAATTTACCTTTATGATTCTGCAACACCTTTATCGATAATAAACAATTGCAACTTTATGTATAATAACAGTGAAGGTGTCAAATTAAACGGTGTTGCTTTTCGTCAATTTAATAACAACAACATCGAGAATAACACTGGTTTTGGTATGTTATGTTATCCAAGTACATCATTCCTTTATGATGATTTCAATTTAAATACTTTAAGAGATAATGGTTGTGCTGAATATGCTGGTTGGCAAAATACTTTTAGGATGGATAATCCTGATGCAGATATTACAATTGTAGATACTGATTATGGTTCAGGCTCTGATCAATATCTCTTGATGGATATTTTGTGGGATGGAATACATTCTGTTAATGTCAGGGGAACTAACTTATCATCGAATGATCTTCCTCACCTCTTCCCATCCGATCAAAATGCTTGGTATTTTGGTGGTGTCATTGAAGATGAAAGATTAATGCTTTATTCTGCTTCAAATGATATTAGTAATGGTAACTATACTACTGCAGAACAAACATTACAGCAGATCATTTTAGATTATCAATTAACCCAGGAAGCAGGAATAGCAGTTTACTACCTTTATCATCTGGAAATCATTACTGATCAAGATTTTCCGGATTTAAGAGACTACCTGGAAAATATTTCTTTTGTTGTTGATACTCCACTTGAAAAAGCAGCAGAAAAAATCATCACCAAAAGCTTTGTGAAAGACAAAGATTACTTAACAGCAATTGATCGCTTGGAAAACACCATTAATAATTCCCAAATTCTTGATGAAGTTATTATGGCAATGATAGATGAAGGTTATTGTTACATGGAACTATCTGATGAAGGTGAAAGAGGTTTACCTGTTAATTGTACTGTTAAAACCTCAACTCTTGATGAATACCAGGCTAAGGTTAGAGAACTGGAATCTCAATTCTCATTCTACCCGGAAGAACAAGATCAAGAATCTATTCCGATTGCAGGAAATATCCTTTCGTTGGTCAACTATCCAAATCCCTTCAATCCTTCAACTACAATCTCATTCAGTTTAAAGAATTCTTCTAATGTAAAACTCACAGTTTACAATGTAAAAGGTCAGAAAGTTACTACATTAGTAGATAAGCATTTTGAGAATGGTTCACATACAGTAACCTGGAACGGTAAAGACAGCAACAACAAATCTGTTTCATCAGGCATTTATTTCTATAAAATTTCTTCAGGTAAATCATCAGCTATGAAAAAAATGTTGCTTCTTAAATAACCTTTTGCTTTCTTTGTCTCATCTCATTAAAGTCCCTCTCTTTAATTTAAGAGAGGGGCTGGGGTGAGTTCGAATGAGGTGGATTATATGAAAAAAATCCTTTTCTTTTTCATTTTACATTTTTCTTCCCTGTCACGCCGTAGCAATATTCTTCTTGCTTTACTTTGCGTAGGTGGACTCATTTTTTATTCTTCAATTGCGAATGCAATTGAAGTCGGCGGTCATCTCACCGAAGATACTATCTGGGGTCCTGAAAACAATCCTTACCTGG
>JACNIV010000244.1 GCA_014382915.1 Candidatus Cloacimonadota bacterium
ATAATCCGGTTCGTTCATTGAATTCCATGATCTCTTCATCCCACAGGTTAACTTTGGCAAATTGACCTTTCCAGTAATTATCATCATACCATTGAGCATTAAGTTCTTCCACGGTTTTTCCCTGCTGTTCTATCCAGGTGAAGTATTTCAAATTGTGCATTCTTCTTTTTTCATAGTATGTCATTTCTATCATGTGGTCTATGCCAATTCCCTTCAAGTCTGCTGTGTAAACCACTTCAGCAGCTTTATTATCGAATTCACCTAATCGATTGCGTTCTTCGATTATTCGAGATTGATACATTTCCATTGAATCTGTAGCAACTGTGAAGATTACGTCATTTTCATTCATTTCGTAATATTTTGCCATCTTGATAGCACCCATCAGATTAGCGATGGATGATATTCCCAGCAGTTCGAGTTTTTCCACAAGCTGCGGATGAACACCTTTTTCGATGAGCAGTTTTTTACCTTCCGGTTCATTGAAAAGTCTCATGATATGCATATTCGGTTCATCATCGATACCAGCGACCATATCCATATTTTTGATATTATGTATCCAGGGAACGTGTTTATCTCCGATACCTTCGATGCGATGACCGCCATATCCATTATAAAGCAAAGTGGGACATTGCAGGGCTTCACCCGCACATACTTTAAAGGTCGGATATTTTTCCCGCAGATAGTCTGCACAACCAAGTGTTCCGGCAGAACCCTGAGTAAGGAAAAGTGCACTGAATTTTTGTTCTCCTTTTTTCTCAAGATTGAAAACTTCTTCCATAGCAGGACCGGTGACAGCATAATGCCAGAGAGCATTTCCAATTTCTTCAAATTGATTCAGATTCACGATTTTATCACCCCGCTCAGCTTTCAATTCTTTCACTTTATCATAAATCTCTTTAACGTTGCTTTCGCATCCGGGAGTTGCAAAAACTTCTGCACCTACTTTGTGAAGCCAGTCGAACCGTTCCTGGCTCATCTCTTCGGGAAGCACAGCGATCGATTCACATCCCAGCAGGTAAGAATCATAAGCTCCACCGCGACAGTAATTACCGGTTGAAGGCCAGAGCGCTTTTTGTGTGGTAGGATCGAATTCACCACTAACCAGTTTTTCTACAAGTGGTCCGAAAGTAGCTCCCACTTTATGTGCACCTGTCGGGAAAAATTTTCCGATCAACATTAAAATCCGAGCTTTGACTCCAGTTAATTCTGATGGAAGTTCGATAAAATTAACTCCGCCAAAACCTCCCCCAAATTTTACCGGTTCGTTCTTCCAGGTTATTCTGAACATATTCAGTGAATTTAAATCCCATAAACCGATGTTTTTCAGTTTTGCTCTGATCTTTTCCGGGATCAATTCCGGGTTACGCATCTGTTTGTAAGTGGGAATGATAATGTGTTTTTCACGACAGCGCTTTATCGTGTTTTCTAATATTTGTTCTTTGGTTTTCATCTATTCTCCATATTTTAGTTTTCGACTCGTAAGTGAAGCGACGAGTCGAGGTAAAGTTCTAATAAACTGTCTCGAGTCGTCGTCTCCGGCAACTGCCGGATCCTTACAACTCGAAAGGTTACCTCACTATTCTCGTTCCGGCTTTACCGGCAACCGCATCAGCAATGAATTCGGGAGTAGTGATTATCACTTCCTTTCCACCACCTTCCAGGAATTCGATAGCAGATTCGATTTTCGGCAGCATACTTCCTTTCATGAAATGTCCTTCAGTGCAATAGCGTTTTGCTTCAGCCAGTGTCATACTGGAAATTGCTTTTTCGTTTTTTGTTCCGAAATTAAGATATACCTGTTCTACAGCAGTGGAAACAATTAGATAATCTGCTTTCAAATTTCTTGCCAGCAGAGATGAAGCCCTGTCTTTATCGATAACGGCAGGAACGCCACTCAGATTTCCATTTTCATCTTCGATAACAGGGATCCCGCCACCGCCAACAGCAATAACGATAAAATCATTTTTGATCAAACAATCGATGGCATCTTGCTCGATGATCTTAATTGGAATAGGGGAAGCAACTACACGTCGATAGCCGCGACCAGCATCTTCAATGATATCCCAGTTATATTGCTGTTTTTTAATCTCAGCTTCTTCTTTACTCAGGAAAGGACCGATCGGTTTTGTAGGCGTTTGAAAAGCTTCATCATTCTTATCGACTAAAACCTGAGTTACTACGGTAGCCACACCTTTATTGATCCCTTTTTTCTTTAGAATATTTCCTACAGCCTGCTGTATCTGGTAACCGATGGCACCTTGTGTATCGGCTCCTGCAGATGGAAGTGGAACATCGTGAAGCTGATCTTTTGAAATCTCTGAACGAAGAAGAATGAAACCGACCTGCGGGCCATTTCCATGCGTTACAATAACTTGAATATCCTGCTCGATCAATTTAACGATATGTTGAGCAGTTTCTTTGATGCAATCATACTGATCATCTACAGTCTGATGGCTTTTATTTTTGATCAGGGAATTTCCCCCGATCGCTAATACTGCTAATTTTGACATTTATTTTTCCTCCTACTAACTCATCCCCTAAACCCCTTCTCTTACAAAAGAAGGGGAATCATTAAAGGAGATGAAAATTTTCTTTTCCCTTTTATTTCCCTCTCTTTGCAAGAGAGGGTCAGGGTGAGTATCTCATTAAATCTCTACTTTCATTCCGGCAATGGTCATTGCCATAATTGCTTTTTGTGTATGAAGCCTGTTCTCTGCAATATCCACGATGATCGAATTTGGTCCGCTGGCAACTTCGTTAGTTACTTCTTTACCGCGGTCAACAGGCATGGGATGAATGTACAAAGCATTATTTGTGCGATTCATTCTTTCCTGGTTGCATATCCAATCTGTCATTTTGCTGGCACAGGCAATTTCTGCTTCTTTTCCAATTTCATAAAAATCCGGTCCGAACCAATTACGGGAATAAACGAATTCTACATCATTCGTATAACCTTCATCAGGATTGTTGATGATCTCGAATTTAGTTCCGTTAGCCTGGCAGTTTGCTTTCACTTTTGCTATCTCTTCTTCAGGAAGATCGTAACCTTTCGGATATGCAAGTTTAACATTCATTCCAAGCCGTGAAGTAATAAGCAAATTTTCATGAACTGAACAATATGAACGTGCTAAAGCA
>JACNIV010000245.1 GCA_014382915.1 Candidatus Cloacimonadota bacterium
GAGGGAGTGGGGCAGAGTATGAAGCGGAAGAGTTTGTAAAGAAAACGGTAGAATATTTTGCGGCTGAAGCAAAAAGAGGGCTTACGGAACAAGATATTGACTTCACGGATGCAATGCTGTTGCCCTCTCTGGAGATGAGATACGTTGGGCAGAGTTATGAAATAAATGTGGGCTTCAAGGGATTGGAAGATGCACGAAATAGTTTTCATGAGTGCCATAGCCGACTTTATGGCTATGCTATGCCTGCTGAGCATGAAGGTGCGGCGATTATTGAAGGTAAGGACTCTACCGTTGTTGTGCTTCCGGATATGCGGTTTTCGGTGGATGCGTATGGGGATATCGTTATATTTAAATAATAGAGATTTGAATAAAATTAAAAGTCCACGGGATATAATTCTGGGAGATGAGCGAAAATGATAAGAAAGGAAGATATTTTGAATTTTATTCGGCAAAACCAGAACTATTTAAAAGAGCATTTTTATATTAAAAAAATAGGTCTCTTTGGGTCATTTGTGCATAATAAACAGACAGAAGATAGTGATATAGATATCATCATTGAATTAGAAGATAATACGCCTGATATTTACGAGTTAAAAGAGGAATTACGTGAATTTATTGGTAAGCAATTTAATCGCGATGTAGATATAGCGAGAGAAAAATATCTTAAGTCTTATGTGAAGGCTCAGATCATAAACGAGGCTGTGTATGTGGGGTAAAGACAAACAAAATCTCCTGGGAATACTGGAAGCCATTGAAAGGATAGAAGAGTATATTTCTCCTTTTAATAGTGCTGATGAGTTCTTTGACAATACAATTAACTTTGATGCGGCTATGATGAATTTCATCATTATTGGGGAAATGGTGGAAAGACTGACGGATCAGTTTAAGGAAACATACAGTCATATAGACTGGATGAAAATCAAAGGGTTCCGTAATATCGTTGCCCACGATTATTTCGGCATTGACGCGGAAGAAGTAGCGACTCTAAATGACGAGTTATTGATGGAATACTGGGAAAAAGCCGAAAATATAATCGCGGAATTCAACGAATATGGCGGCGGACCTGAAGATGAAGAGGAAGAAGCTTATCAGTGGCTGAATGAAATTTCCGAATTGATTAAAGAGGGTAATATATCCTCAGATGCAAAATTTAAATTTTTAGATGAAGCCTTTGTGGAGTATGATATTGGGAATTCAGGTTTTGGGGATGAATTGATGCATATTTTTTTCGAGATGTGCGAGACGAAGGAAGAATGGGAATATTTAGTGGAAAAACTGGCAAAACGTCCCTCTGATTGGCGAAAAAAGTTGATTATGAATATTCAGAAGAGCTATCTTTGCAATGAAAGAGCATATTTAGAAACGCGTATGGAAAATCTCCATTACGGTATGGATTACTGGGATTTGGCGGAGTTCTACGTTAATAAGGGCGATTTGCAAAAGGCACTGGAAACGGCAGAACAGGGGATATTAAAAGGCGAAGGGAGGCTTACAGAGCTGTTTCAATTTTTGTTTGAGCATTTTGATGAAGAAAGGGACACCGCCAATATAGAACGAATTGTTCGGGTTGCGTTGACCCGGAAGAGCGAAGAGAAGGACATGCTGGACAGACTATTTGAGTATCATAAAACGCAGGGGAATTACGAAAAAGCAAAAGAGGCTCTGCAAAAAGCATATAAAATCATGCGATATGGAAACTACTATGCAGAATACAATAAAATGAAAGAGTTCATGAGGGCTGCAGACTGGAAACAGATTGAGCCCAAAATATTCAATGACGTTCAAGAAAAAGACATCTGTGACTATCTACGGATCTGCCTGGACAAAAACATGAAAGAGACAGTCCTGCATACAATTTTAAAGCCCCCTGAGAATCAGTGGATAATGAAAAATGAGTTTGATGAATTCGCAGCTAAGCTGGAAGAAGATTTTCCGGAAAGGATAATAGAGTATTACTGGCAAAGCGCTTATAGAAACATCCCGGGAGGAAATAGAAATACTGAAGGCATAATGAGGTTAAGTAGATCGTGGACTTTGGACAGCTAACAATAAAATTAAAGAGGTATATGTGATGGATAATATAGAACTAATCGGAGCGGTGATTACAGGAGTAGAAGCTGTGGTTCTTCTGGCTACGCTTATTTTTATATATTATCAATATAGAAGAACCATTTCAGTTATGTCGAGCCAGCTATCGATTATGTCTGAGCAATTATCTGAAGTGAGGAAAGAAATTCGCATAGCTACACACGAAGATTTATACGAAAAACTCCTTACGTTGTATTATAAATATATTGAATATGCAGATGATCTAAAAGATGTTTTTAGAGCACATGCAAAGCTTGAAGCATCTGAGATAAGAAAAGAGTATATAATATTTGCAGTTTTAGATATACTATATCTTATGTATATACAGCGAGATACGCTCGATAAAGGTTTGCTCAAAACTTGGGAGATGTGGATTAATAAAATATTTGAGGAACCAAAAATGTTTGAAATTTGTGAAGCAGTCAAAGAAGAATACGATACCGAATACATTAAATATATAGAAAAACATCATAAAAAGAAAAGGGAGGATGAAAATGTTAGAGCTGGCTGAGTATGATAATACCTTAGCCTATTTTAAGATGATATTAAATATGTAGCTAAAGTAATAAAGTTAAATTACTTAGGTGAACCTCTTCTCCATCCGAAGATTGTGGAAATGATAAGATATTGTAAAGACAATACCTCTGCAAAAATATCTTTATCCACAAATGGAGTATTGTTAGACAATAAAGACCTATCTGAAAAAATGATCAGCGCAGGAATCGATGAGATTATATTTTCATTAGATGCAGCCACAGCAGATACTTATCGCAAAATTAAAGGATATGACAACTTTGATAAAGTTATAAAAAATATTGAAAGCTTCTTGAAAATAAATGCAAACAATACTAGTGTCATGTCAACTTTCAAGTGTCGGATAAAGCCGAGATAACTTTATCCGGGCATCCTCAGTTGTGAATTGCCAATTAACTTTCGCATTTTTGTTATTTCTGAATTTCTGCCATGCCGATACCTCTTTCCTGACAACCGCGATGTCATCGATTCTTCTATTTAAACACTGCCCTGCGAGCACGTTCAACTCAATC
>JACNIV010000246.1 GCA_014382915.1 Candidatus Cloacimonadota bacterium
TGCAATGTATGACTGATCTTGCCGACGATCACGATTGCTTCGGCGTCTTTAATATCTTTGTAAGTCTTGTTCATCAGGCTGGTTTCTGCAATCTTCTCTACGAAACTTTTCTGATATGCTAATGTACAGATTTCAGCACCGATATTCTCTGCAACATGTTTCATCATCATTATCTCTTCCAGAGTACAAGTGGGGGAAATGTAGATCTTTTTACTTTTTGCTTTAGCTAATTTTCTTTTGATAAGATCGAAAGCAGTATCGTAATCAGATTCTTCCAATTCCTCATCGCCCCTGTAATATGGCTTTGTTATTCTTTCTTCCTGCTCGAATATCTGCCACCCGAACTTGCCGGCGAAACAAAGATTTCTACCATTGAAATCTTGCTCCTCGGGCGGGTTTATTACTTTGACTCTATTTGTTTCTACATTTACCTCTATCTTGCAACCAGTGCCACAGAGTCCACAGTTCTGAACTACTTTTTCGGCAAGATGTGGATTGAGTTTATAATTAATATTTCTGGGAGTTAGAGCTCCTACAGGACAAACTTCGATACATTTTCCACAGGAGTCACATCCGGTTTTTGTAAGACTTTCCCCAAACTCGGGAGCAACGTAGCTCACAAATCCTCTATAGATATAACCAAGTACTCCGGGACCTTGGACTTCTGCACATATTCTAACACAACGACCACATTTGATACATTTATTAGCATCACGTAGTATGAATGGATGTGATCTATCGATCGGGTGTTTGTTCTTATCGCCAAGGAATATATCGGGATCTATCTTATAATCGGTAGAATAATTTCGAAGTACACATGTTTCATTAACCTGGCATCCGCATTCCAGGCAGCGGTTGGCTTCTGCTCTGGCATCTTCATCTGCAAATCCTTTCTCTACTTCCTTGAAGTTGATTGAACGCTTTCTAGCATCCAATTCCGGCATTATGTACCTTTCTATTCTTTCATAGTGCTCATATTCAGTTGCATCTATTTCTTTGAGTAATTTTTCTTTTTTAGAATTAAAATGCTTTTGAACAGTTTCGATTGGTGATCCGTTGAGGTATCTATCTATATATTCAGCAGCTTTCCTGCCGTCTGCAATTGCCTCTATGGCTGTAGCGGGTCCCCTGCGAAAATCACCTCCAGCAAATATGTTTTTTACACCGGTATATTGGGTTTTTTCATCTGCTTCAGCAGTTAACCAGCGGGTTAATGGAATTTCTTTGCCATTGATTTTATTTTCTTCCTCTTTCAAGAAATCAACATCCGGTGCCTGGGAAATAGCAGCTATTACAGAACCAAAATCTTCTTTGAAAAATTCACCGGTCGGTTCCGGACGACGTCGTCCACTTTCATCTGGTTTACCAAGTTTCATTTTTTCAAATTTAATTGTTTTTAATTTTCCATTTCTACCAATATTTTCTACAGGGTTTGTAAGGAAATAAAATTTTATGCCTTCTTCTTCTGCTGCATCGACTTCATAGGCTTCGGCTGGCATTTCTTTGCGAGTTCTCCGGTAGATAAGTGTAACCTCAGAACCTTTGCGAAGAGCTGTTCTGGCGCAATCTACGGCCGTGTTTCCACCACCTATTACAGCAACTTTCTTTTCAAGAGCGGTCTTTTTGCCCAGAACCACATCTTTCAAGTAATTCACACCCAGGAAACATCCTTTAAGATCACTTCCTTTCACACGCATCGGAACGGCATTTTGAGCACCAACTGCCAGATAAACGGCATCGTAATCTTTACTAAGCTGAGAAAGGGTTATCTCTTTTCCAACTTCTTTATTACAGTTGATCTTCATGCCATTTGTACACATTAGTTTTATTTCTTTATCCAGGATTTTCTTTGGTAACCTGTATTCGGGAATACCATATCGGAGCCATCCACCAGCTTTGGGAGCTGCTTCCAAAACCGTTACATCATACCCGTTATTTGAAAGGTAATAACCACATGTTAAACCGGAAGGTCCTGCACCGATGATCACTATTTTCTTGTTTTTGTCAGGTGCTTTTTCCGGTGTGTATGTCCAGTTATCGGTAAGATCGAAATCTGCTGCATAGCGCTTCAATTGACGAATAGCAATCGGTTCTTCTACCAAGCTTCTACGGCACTCATCTTCACAGAATGCAGGACATACCCTACCGATAGACAATGGCATGGGAAGAGTTTCTTTAATAACTCTAACTGCTTCATGATGCTGCCCGTTCGCAATGAGAGATATATAACTTTGAATATCTACATTATTGGGACAGGCAATTTTGCAGGGAGCTTCACAATCGGCATAATGGTCAGATAGAAGAAGTTCCAGAGCCATTTTACGGGCATTATATATTTCTTCTGAATCTGTGATGATCTCCATTCCTTCTAAAATTTCTGTACCACACGCAGTTACAAATCCACGGCGATTTTTCACCTCTACCGCACAAACCCAGCACGAACCGAAAGGTGATAATTCTTCATCGTGACATAGAGTAGGAATATCAATTCCATTTTGCCTGGCTACATCCAGGATTGTTTGACCTTTTTTTGCTTTTACTTCTTTACCGTTTAATTTTACTTTTATCATAAAAGTTTTCCTAATTTCTATGATTTATTAATTGCATCGAATTTACAGGCATCATAACAAGCACCGCATTTTATACAGGCATCCTGGTCAATATAATGAACTTTTTTTGGTTCTCCTGAAATACAATTGACAGAGCATTTCCTGGCACAAAGCGTACAACCAACACATTTATCTTCTATCACTTCATATCGGAGCAGTGATGTGCATACTCCAGCAGGACAGCGTTTGTCTTTTATATGTGCAATGTATTCATCTTTGAAATAATGAAGCGTAGTAAGTACCGGATTGGGAGCAGTTTGCCCCAGTCCACATAGAGAACCTTTAATGATGTTCGAAGCAAGCTTTTCCAATGTTTCCAGATCTTCTATCTTCCCGTTCCCTTCCGTGATGCGGGTAAGGATTTCCAACATCCGTTTTGTTCCAACCCGACAAAACGTACATTTACCACAGGATTCATTTTGTGTAAAGTTCAGAAAAAACTTTGCTATATCGACCATGCAGGTGGACTGATCCATTACCACCATACCACCGGAACCCATGATAGCACCGGTTTT
>JACNIV010000247.1 GCA_014382915.1 Candidatus Cloacimonadota bacterium
TTCTTGGACAAAACGTATTTATCATCCCAAAGAGGTCTTTCAAAAAGGGCAGGAAATAGAGGTTAAAATACTATCCATCGATAAAACTTTACACCGTATTGCTCTGGGCGTAAAACAACTTCAAACCGATCCTTGGGAGAACCTTGATAAAAAACTTCCGATAAATTCCGAAGTAAAAGCAAACATTGTTAAGATCATTACCAAAGGTGTATTGGTTGATGTAGAAGTAGATGATTATACTGTGGAAGGCTTTATTCCTCTTTCACATCTTGCAATTCCCGGTTTGAAAAAGGCAGGTATGGCTTTTGAAACGGGAGAGAAACTTCCGCTTAAGATCATTGAACTCGACCTGGAGAACAGACGATTGATCCTCAGTGTGAAAGCTTACTTCTTTGCCAGAGATGAAAAAGAACTCGAAGATTTCGTTGATGTGCACACAAAAAAAATTACAGAAAAAACAGAGAAACGCAGAGCCATCAAAGAGAACCTGGTAGAAGAAACTCCCAAAAAACAAAAAGAAAAGACTGAAGAAAAAACTAAAGAAAAAACTTCAGACGAAAAGCCTGTTGAAGAACCTATCAAACAGGAAGTACCTGTAGAAACCGAAGAAAAAACAACTGATAAAAAACCGGAAAAAGCAACAGTGAAAAAAACTACCGAAGAAAAAAAGAAAAAAACAGCAAAGAAGAAAACAAAAAAAGACGAAGAACCTGTTAAAAAAGCGGTAGCGAAAAAAGTAAAAGCGAAAGAAAAATCAGAAAAAAAACTATAGAAGAAAAACCGGTAGAAGATAAAACTGAAAAAAAGAGTAAATAACATATTCAGATAAAAAAAGAAAAAAGGCTGTCCGTCAACACCGGACGCCTTTTGTGTTTTCAGGAGAAAATTATGAAAGATGACGGAATGATTTTTTTAATTGGTTTCATGGGAGCCGGTAAAACATACCTAGGCAAACAACTCGCTGCAAAACTGGAACTTCCATTTTACGATATCGACCTGGAAATAGAGAAAAAAGCAAACCTCGATGTGAATGATATTTTTACAAAAAAAGGCGAACAATATTTCAGGAAGATTGAAACTGAGGTTTTACTGAATTGGGATAAACCAGGCATTATTGCCACCGGCGGTGGAATTGTGGAAAAAGAGGAGAACAGGAAATTCCTGAAACAGGAACTGCATAAGATCATCTGGCTGCACACACCCTGGGAAATTATCAGGTCACGCATTGTGAATTCCTACCGACCTATTGCTGTAGAAAGGACGGAATCAGAGCTATTTACACTCTGGGATCAGCGGCTACACCTGTACAAAGAATGCGCAGATATAGTTTATACAGGAAATAGCCTGGAAGAATTGTACGATTTGATTTGAATCATTTTATAGAAAATAAATAAAGCCCCGGATTTCCGGGGCTTTGTTATTTTAGCTTAATAACCAATTATAAGTGCAGATACTATTTCAGCAGGAGCATTTTCTTTACACCTTTTGTTTTTCCGTTCACTTCAAACTTATAGAAATAAACACCAGAAGCAGTTTTTTTACCATTATTATCCTTACTGTTCCATACAATTTCATGTCTACCCTTTTCTAATTCATCATGAATCAAAGTTTTTACTTTTTGCCCTTTGATATTATATATAGACAGATTAACTTCACTATCATTAGGAATAGAGAAAGATATTGTTGTACATGGATTGAATGGGTTTGGATATGTGTTTAAAAAATTGTTAGATGTAAGATTTTTTTCTGAAATACCTACATTTGAAAAAACAAGTCGAATGAAAGGTCTATTTTCTGTCCAATTTCCTGAAATAAAAGTAAGTCCATCTCTCCATACATCCCAATCTGTATTAATCCAGAAGCGTATCCTGTACTGCGTTTTATCCCTGTTATTATTGTAATCATCCATAACATATTCTGTAATATCCATTGTTTTGTATTCATATATAGCATTATCACTTATAATTCCTATATTTGTATGCAAAGTTTGAGGGTCTCCAGGGTTTCCGGCAGTCCAATCTCCAACATCCAGCAAGTAGCCATAATCTATATGGTCAAGAATACACTCTGTTGTATCCGGTTGAGGATATACCTCCCAGATTGGGAATACACCTATTTCTTCATTCCCAAAAGCACATACTTGATATATATATATGCACTTTGCAAATAAAATTCTGAAGGAATTTCAGGAAGAGGAAATGACACATAACCTCTTTGCCACCAATAAGTAATTTCCAGACCTCCCCAGCCATCACCGCACGAAAAAACAGTAGGAACAGTACTAACCCAATATTGGTTAATATCATAAGCGTAAGTGATACTGCCGTCTAATTCCGGTGAGCTGTAGAGTGTGTCTATTATGGTATCGGAATACAATACAGAGAACAGCAATAGCGACATTAGAATGAACATTGTTCTTAATTTTTCTTTTCGTTTCATTTTTTTCCTCCTTGTCCCGGCACAGTATCAAACGAAGCCGGACTTATCACGGTAATGAAGGCGACAATGCGCATTGTCGCTTCCAGTTCATATTGGCAATTTGAGTATCATCTTAACCTCCATCAATATAATTTATTAAGATTCAAAATGAAAATCCTTATCTTATTTCCCTTTTAATGGAAATAGGATAAAGACTCTATCATTTCAAGTATGTGATTTTCTTTACATACTTTTGTTTTGAATTTGAAATTTTAACAATATAAATTCCCGATTTATGATCTTCACATTTCCACACTAATGAACCAGAAACAGGTAGATTCATTTGTGAATAAACCTTTTGTCCTTTGATATTGTAGATTTCGAGATTGTTTTTTGAACAATCCATTGAATATTCGATGTTAACTTCGCTATTAAATGGATTTGGATATGTGTTTAAAAAATTGTTTGATGAAAGATTTTCTTCTATTACACCTACATTTGAAAAAACTAGTCGAATATAAGGTCTATTTTCTGTCCAATTCCCAGATATAAAAGTAAGAACATCCCACCAGTCATCCCAATCTGTATTTATCCAGAAGCGTATCCTGTACTGAGTTTTATCCCTGTTATTATTATAATCATCCATAACATATTCTGTAACATCCATTGTTTTGTATTCATATACAGCATTGTCGCT
>JACNIV010000248.1 GCA_014382915.1 Candidatus Cloacimonadota bacterium
AAACAGGGCGGCAACCCGCACAGGCTCGTATGGCGGGACCGTTAAAAATCCGGAGATAAACTGATATAGTAAGATGGTTTACTGAAATCGTACAGATCGGTATGCCAGGCTATATCCATTTTAAGAACAAAATAACCCATATTTAAACGTGGACCGAAACCAAAGCCCAGTTTTAAATCTTTCAGTCTGTCATTTTCATAGAACCTTAATTTCTCATCTTCATCCCACACGCTTCCCATATCTATAAAGATGCTTCCCCTGATCTGCTGAAAATAGAGTGGCAGTGGAAATGTTAATTTCAAATTATCTATAAATGGATATCTCAATTCAAAACTGGTGAGAAATTTCCGGGTTCCTTCTATCTCTTTATCAAAACCACGAACTCCGTTGAAATAATCTAACACGAAACGCTTATTTGTGTCACCAATAATTGTTCCACCCAATAAGCGGGAGGCAAAAGAATATCGTTTTTCAAAAAAGATATAATTCCGTAGATCCGTATAAATTATTGAATAACTGTTCTCCGAAGAAAAACTTCTATTGAAGAGCAGTGCTCCTCTCCAACCGGAAACCGGTCCCACACTTCCATAGATAGCATTATCATGCACAAAAGTGATCTGGGGTGCTACCACCAATTCACTCTCTTTTACTTCCAGATCGTAGTAATCCATAAAACTTTGCGGCAGATATTCTTCCAGCCAGTTATTTCCATCCCACCAGTCACGTTTTATAATGCTCTTATAGAAGAGATTTTCAAAATCCACTCGCCAGAATTTATCAAAAGGATAGCGCAGGATAGTATAAACTCCAAATTCGCGAATTCTTTCTCTCAGGTAATCATCATCATTATAGAAATTAGTCCAATATACCCACTCATCATTCAGGTAAAAACCACCAATACCGTAATCGATACGTTTAGCCAGGTAAAGGTAATTAAGTACAACATCAGAAGCATCCAGATCGCCGGTTATTCCCAGGTTTATGCCTATCGAGTGATTTCCCATCAGGTCGGAAAGACCAAACTGCAACTGAGCATAAGTACCCCCCGAAGGAGTATATGCCACACCGCCCCAGAGATAATCAAGTGCAAATTTTGTTTTATAAGGCTTAATTACAGGCTCATTAATATCCGTTGGTCTTTCATCTAATTTCTGGTTATATAACTGGCGTGTGCTATCAACTTTAGCAAAATCCCACAAATCGATCTTTGTAACCTGGTCGGGATATTCCGGTAATTCTTTTTTAAATTTTCTTTCTGTTTTCCCAAAAACTGTATAACGTTCAATATCAAACCTGCTATAAAAGTTATCGATAAATTCATATTCCCGGGGAATTTGATAATCTAAATATTCAAGATCATCCAATGGATTAGATTTCATATAAATATCCCATCCACCATTATAGAAGCCGGAGAAGATCAGTTCGTCGTCATTAATGCTGAGATCACCTGTAAAAACACCGCCATGTACATTGGTAACATTGGCACGAGTTCCCGATTCCAGATCGATAATCTCAAAATTCGTGGTAATCTCCCTTTCTGTAATAAAAAGAATTTTAGTACCATCCTGCGACCATATCGGGAATTTATTATTCTCTTCATCGTTTGTAACCTGATAGAATATTTTTTGTGTAACATCATAATAAAAAATATCGCTGGTAAGTTTACTGAAAATCTGCTTTCTGTAAGTATTGCTATTTTCACAACGTTCAGATGCGAATACTATCTTGCTATCATCGGGAGACCATCTGGGCTGGCTGTCATAATAAAAATCATCTGTTATCTGTTCGATTTCTTCTGAGGAAATATCAAATATGAAGATATCGCATTTAATGTTTTTCTGACCGGCAAACACAATTTTTTTCCCATCTTTTGAAACATCTATTTCATAAAGAGCATCGAAACCCGGAAAAGAAAATTCATAGATCAGTTTTTTTGTTTCCAGGTTCATAATATATAATTTATCACCGGTGGATGTTTTTGAAACAAAAGCAAATCTTTCACCATCCGGGAACCAACTGAAATTATTTCTTTGAAAATGAAATTCCTCAAATTTACCGGTGGTTTCACCATTTAATATTTTCTCATTTTTACGCAAGCCCAGACTATTACCTTTCCAGATATCGGTTCTTATATTTTTATTGGAAAAATATAGAAATTCCTCACCGACCGGAGAAAACCTAGGAGCAAAATTTAAATATGAGCCATCTTTGGTATGGTCAGTTTTCCTTTCAAAAATCTCGTAAGGGATTTCGAACCTGGCAAAATCGGGATAATATTTTTTTTTCAAGTAATTCTTCCATAGTAATTGAACTTCCTGACATTCTTTACCGAAAACCTTTTTAAAAGCGACATCCAGGTTATTGTTGTAGTTGACAGCATAAAAGATTGCTTCCACTTTATCCCGTCCATATACCTCTTCGATGAAAACCAGGAAAGATTCACCCAGTCGATAGGCATAATAACCGCCTATCATGTTTAAATCACCGATCGTGCTGTTAAAAAGAAGATCGATCACGAACATATTGTTATAAACATCTTCACCGCCAATAGCTTCAAATTCGGGAAGACCTTCGTTGAACCAGAACGGTAATCCGGTAAGATTCAAGAACCTGTTACGGCTTCGGTTCAATTCATTCACATAAGCGTGAGTAAGTTCGTGTACAAATATCTCCTCCATTTTTTTGTAACTGCCATCAAAAGGAACGGCAATCCTGTTCCGTGCCGATTCTGTAAAACCTCCCACAGCTTCGTTCAACAGCGGAAAGATAATATTTGTTGTTGCAAATTCCTGGTGAGATTTATAGAAAATAACTGGTATGCGATTTTTTACAGGAGTTTTCAGATCTTTTTTTATGTGATAATAAGCTTCCTCGGCAATAAGAGCAGCGGTTTTTCCAAATTGATCATCACCTCTCAGGAAATAAATATCAAAATGAAGAGTTTCGATCTTCGACCATTTTGTGCCGGGTTGCTGAATCTTGTTTTTGCCAAAACTATATGAGAAAAGGTCTAAGGTAACGACCAATATAAGCAGGATCAGTATATTTTTTTTCATTAATTTTCCTTATTTATTAAAACACTTTAATCTTAAAATACTTTTTGGGATTT
>JACNIV010000249.1 GCA_014382915.1 Candidatus Cloacimonadota bacterium
TCCTTCGTGGCTGATAAAAATGAGGTAAAAAATGAAAAAAGTAATATTAACATTTATGATGCTGTTGTTGATATTAACACTTTCTGCGATCACGCTGGAAGCAAGTATCGAATTGGCAAAAGAGAATAACAAAGAACTACTGGCAGAGAAAAGCGCTTTCAGATCTGCCGACTGGAGCAAGAAAAATGCACTGACAAATTTCTTCCCCAAAGCATCGTTCAATTCCACCATGGTTCGCATCGATGATGAAACGTATGATCAGGCAAATGCACCTATTCAGATTCCTGAATTTGGTTTGGAATTTCCTTCGATGTTTCCTGTATATAAAACTTCTTATACAAACGATATCACTGTCCAACAACCGATCTTCAATGGCGGGAAAGTGATACTGGGATATCAATTGGCAAAACTGGCCAAAAAGCAGGCTTACCTTGCCCTGCAAAGTAAAGAGAAAGATGTGTCTTATGCAATAGCTTCCATGTATTTCGGAATTCTGAAATTGCAGGACCTGCAAACACTTTCACAAAAAAGTTTGAACTCAACACTTTCTCACCTGGAAACAGCGCAGAAGAACTATAATGTGGGAACAGCTAAAAAATCGGATGTACTGCAATGGCAGGTGAAAATGAAGAACGATGAAACTTCACTTTCGGAAATTGAGAACAGCATCGACGAGCTTTACAGCTTCTGGCAGATCCTGCTGGGAACGGAAGAAGCTAAAGAACCTTCCCGAATAGATGTAACTGAATACGATTCTGAAACACTGCAATATGCTGTGATAGAAAAGAATGAATTGGAAAAAGCTGCCGGTGAGTTTTTAGCAGAAGTAGAAAAAACCAGTCCCACTATTCAAACTTTGGAATTGGTTGGGAAGATGATGGGAAAGAATTATTGTATGGCAAAAGGTGAATTCCTGCCGTCTTTGAATTTGCAATTTTCTTACCAGTTCGAAAGCGATGATAAATTTGATTTTGACGGAGAAGACAATTGGAACCTGGTAGCTGCGCTTTCCGTTCCTATTTTTACAAGCGGAACAAATTATTCCAACCTGAAAAAAGCAAGATACGATCTTAAAAAAACACAATATGAAACTGAATCTGCACGGGAAAACTACCTGGTTGCTGCTAAAAATGTTTTTCACAAACTGATTACTAAAGCCAGAACTGTGGAAGACAACAAAATAGCGTTAGAGTTTGCCAGGGAAAATCATAAGATCATTAATGAACTTTATACGCAGGAGATGGTGACCAACAGTGAGCTTCTGGATGCCGAGGCAATGCTCTTCGGAAGCGAAATGAATCTGGTTGCATCCTACTACGATTATATCCTATTAAAATATGAAATAAAAAAATACACAGAGTAACAGGAGGATAAGATGCTAAAAAAATTAGTAATATTGGCTGCTTTATTTGCTATCATGCTTACTGGTTGCCAAAAGAAAACAGAACAGGAAGAAGTCAAAGAAGAATTCACCGGTGCAAGAGAAGTAAAGGTTACGATAGCCAGAATAGGTGATATTTCCAGCTATATTGAATTCAGCGGAAAAATTGAAGCAGAAAAAACAGTTAACATTGCACCTTCGATGTCCGGGCGGATAGCAAAGCTGATAGTGGATGTAGGAAGTGTAGTAAAAAAAGGTGATCTTCTGGCAAAACTGGATGATACACAACTGAAACAAGCCAAAACTCAATATGACAATATGGAAAAAAATTACAAAAGAATGCAGGAACTGCAGAAGACCGGAGCTATAGATGGAGCTACTTTTGATGAAGTGGAAGCTGGTTATAAAGTGGCAAAATCTTCCTATGAGTTTATGCTGGAAAACACCGAGATAAAAGCTCCTATCAATGGTGTTGTATCTTTAATCTTCAAAAAAGAAGGAGAACATTATGATGCCATGATTGACCCGATGCTGCTGAGGATGTTGAACCTGGATGAAATCAAAGCAAAGATACAGGTTTCCGATGCTGATGTTAATAAGATCAAAAAAGGGCAGAAAGCGATTCTTTCCGTAAGCAGTTCCGTTGAAGAATTTACCGGCAGGGTATCGTTCGTATCTCCCGAAGCGGATATGATGTCTGGAACTTTCAATGTGGAAATTACGGTGCAGAATGCGGAGGGTAAACTTAAGCATAATCAATTCACTCGCATTAGGTTGCTTTATGAAACTTCGGAAGATGCTGTTATCATCCAGCAAAAAGCAGTTTTGGAATCTGAATTCGTATTTGTTGTTCAGAATGAAAAAGCAATTAAGAAATATGTATCACTGGGTCTGGGAAATGAATATGAGATCGAAGTTATCGACGGTATCAAAGAAGGTGAAATAGTCATTACTAATGGCAGCATAGGACTCTCTGATGGAGATAAGGTTGAGATCAGCCGCTAAGTGCACGAAGAAACACGAAGAAAGGACTTAAAATAAAAAAAGAACTTCTTTATCAAGATGAAGTGTATGAAATTATAGGTGCTGCAATTGAAGTTCATAAAGAACTTGGTTCTGGATTTCTTGAATCTGTTTATGAAGAAGCAATGATATATGAATCAAATAAGAAAAAAAATCCCTTTGAAACTCAGGTGAAAATTCCAATTTTTTACAAAGGGTATAAATTTCAGAAAGAATTTATTGCTGATTATATCGGATTTAAGAAAATTATTGTCGAATTTAAGTGCATACCATGTTTAACAAAAGTTGAAGAAGCACAAATAATTAATTATTTGAAAGCAACAAAACTAAAAATCGGATTATTAATTAATTTTGGTAGTAAAGAAAAATTAGAATGGAAAAGATATATTTTAACATAAATCAGGAAGGACATTCGTGATTCTTAGTGTCCTTAGTGGCTAAAAAATAAAGGTGGAAAAATGAAATTAGCAGAATTTTCAGTAAATAGACGGGTAACGGTTCTCATGTTAACTGTGCTGATAATAATTTTAGGTGGCATTTCGTTGTCAAAGCTGGTGTTGGAGATGCAGCCCGATATGGATTATCCGGTGATATCGATCGTAAAGCAGCATTATGGAGCCTCTTCGCAGGATGTGGAAGAAAGGGTAATCAAAACCATTGAGATGGCGATTGCCTCGGTAAAAGATATCAAGAATCTGAAATC
>JACNIV010000250.1 GCA_014382915.1 Candidatus Cloacimonadota bacterium
GCAATCATCGTTTAAAATGATACTTCCCCCGATATTGCTTCCTATCTCGTATTTTCCTCTGCCTACAGATGCTGACCAGAAGTTACCTTTCCCTATATAAGTGATCTTACCGGTAATATTATCAAGATGGATCTGGTCTTTATCAGTTGATCTTTGCGCCCAACTGTCGATAAGTGGAGAAGACTGGGCGAAATCCGTATCACCAGCTAAATGTCCTGCCCACCAGTATCCGTAAAAGAACAATCTGCGATTTATATAACCGGAAAGTTTGGAACCATAATATGCAAAATAATAATTTGTATCCTCTTTAACAACGAAGTCACTTCCGGTTATTAAACTGAACCTGAGAAGAGATCTTAATGGTACGTTGTTAGGATGAAAAAGAATTATGGAAGATCTTGGATCTAATTGTTTGGGTTGCTTATCCGCTGCTCGGTAGAAAAGAAAATATGAATTATCATCCTGCGAAAAGAAATTGCTTACTGAATGTTTGAAATCCTGCCAGGAGAAAAGCGCGAAGTTAAAGGAAGAAGAATCATGTACTACCCAGATATTTTTCATCGGAAATAAATTGGATTCATCCAGGTTCTTTTCTAAAAATGATATTGAATTGTTTGAAGTTAATTGTGGAGAATTCCAGCTTATATTTCTATATTGGGCAAAAATCGAAATTGCATAAAGCAGCAGAAAAAGAACTATAATTCTTTTCATATTTAATCCTTTTGAAATTACTGCCAAAATAAACTTTATACACTCATATTATGTCAAGGTAAAAGGGTATTAGATTACATTTTTATAAAGCGGATATTCCATGCTTTCATATCTTTATAATAAAGCTTTTAGAAAATAAATATTACAATTCAATTTGTTATAAAATATAATACTTACATAAGTATGTTTTGTAAATAAAATAAAATACTGAAAACAATATAAACATATTGACTTTAAATTTATGAAAAAATAAAAAGTTCTCGATAACCAGAAAAAATAGAGGAGTAAAAAAATGAGTAAAACATTTAACGCTTTTGAGATGGCTCAGAAGCAGTTTGATGATGTTGCTGAAATCTTAAATCTGGATGAAGCAACAAGGGATCTATTAAGAAATCCGATAAGGGAATATCATTTCAGTATTCCGGTAAAAATGGATGATGGAACATCGAAAGTATTTCGAGGTTTCAGATGCCAGCACAACGATGCCAGGGGACCTGGTAAAGGTGGAATCAGATTCCATCCCCAGGAAACAATAGATACCGTTCGTGCGTTATCTATGTGGATGACCTGGAAATGCGCAGTTGTAGATATTCCACTTGGTGGCAGTAAAGGTGGAGTTATCTGTGATCCTCACAATTTGAGTGAAAGAGAACAGGAACAAATCTGCAGAGGTTGGGTAAGACAAGTTGCACGTAATGTTGGACCATTACAGGATGTCCCTGCACCCGATGTTATGACAAGCGCTCAGCACATGCTTTGGATGCTCGATGAATATGAAGCGATCCATGGGGCAAAATATCCTGGTATGATCACTGGAAAACCTGTTGGAATGGGTGGGTCATTAGGAAGAACAGAAGCAACCGGTTATGGTGTGATCTTCACAGTGAGAGAAGCTTTGAAAGAAATGAATATCAAACCAGCAGATACTACTGCTGCTTTTCAAGGTTTTGGAAATGTTGCTCAATATGCAATAAAACTTTACAATCAACTAGGCGGAAAAGTGATCTGTGTTTCCTGTTGGGATCAAGCTGATAATACTTCTTACACATTTAAAAAAGCTGATGGGATCAATGTTGATGCTCTATTAGCTATCACGGATAGATTTGGTGGTATCGACAAAGAAAAAGCCAAAGCTATTGGTTATGAAGTTTTACCAGGAGATAAATGGATCGAACAGGAAGTTGATATTCTTGTTCCCTCAGCTATGGAGAACCAGATCACGAAAGATAATGTCGATAAGATCAGCGCTAAAGTGAAAATAATTGCTGAAGGTGCAAACGGACCAACTACACCGGAAGCCGATGCAGTAATCAAGGAAAGAGGAATTCACATGATCCCGGATTTCCTGGCAAATGCCGGTGGTGTAACGTGCAGTTACTTTGAACAGGTTCAATGTAATATGAATTACTACTGGGAGAAAGATGAAGTGTTTGGAAAGCTGGATGTTAAAATGACATCTGCATATCTGGATGTTTCTAAACTGGCCAAAGAAAAGAACCTTTATATGAGAGATGCTGCCTATGTGATCTCCATAAACAGAGTTGCACAGGCTTCCAGAGATAGAGGTTGGATATAATTTGAATTACATAGCAGGGAACAAAAGTTCCCTGCATTTTTTTATTGTAAACAATTGCATTGATCTGATGGGAATTTTACTAAAATGAATAAAAAGATAATATTTGATAGAAATCTTATGTATGAGAACAGCAGCTTCAATTTCATAGGAAATGATGAACCGGGTGGTAAAGCTTCCAGTCTGATCTTGATGAAAGATACAATAGATTCTGTTTTTAAAGACAATAAATACATCGATATTACTGTTGATATTCCACAAATGACAGTTATTTTAACAGATATATTCGATATTTTCATGAAAGAAAATGACCTTTATAGTCTTGCCTTATCCGATCAATCAGATGATATTATTGCAAATGCTTTCCAAAAAGCAAGTTTACCGGCTTTTATCGATGGTGATCTGTTCAGCCTTATTTCTAAAATTCATAAACCTCTGGCTATTCGATCCTCAAGCTTATTCGAAGATAAAATGTATGAACCTCTGGCAGGAATTTTCGAAACGAAAATGATTCCCAATAATCAGTTTGATACTAAAACACGTTTCAATAAATTAGTAGAAGCAATAAAGTTTGTTTACGCTTCCACTTTTTTCAGCAGTTCCAAGAATTATTTCAAAGCAATAAATAAAGATATTAAACAAGAAAAAATGGCTGTTCTAATTCAGGAAATTGTTGGTGAAAAATATGAAGATAGATTTTATCCAGCTATATCAGGTGTTGCCAGATCATATAATTTTTATCCCACAGGAAAATCTAAACCGGAAGGAGGAGTTGTAAGCCTTGCTTTGGGATTGGGAAAATCAATTGTGGATGGAG
>JACNIV010000251.1 GCA_014382915.1 Candidatus Cloacimonadota bacterium
TAAACTCAAAAGCATTTTTACCCAAACTTCCAATACCATATTTTCCCGGTAATGAGGTAATGTGCAGAATAATTCCGCCGGATCTTTCAAACTTCATTTTCTGCTGCTTTTATTTCCTGGAACAATGCAGATAAAAATCATTAATATTATCCTGTATTGAATACTTCATTTTCAAACGTTAAATAACTTCCCATTAGATTCGCCGTCAGGCAGGCATGGACAGGTAGAATTCCAATTATATCTCCAACTTTGAATTTATCGAAATGCTCATCAGTAGCTTTAATTATTCCATGTTCCTGGGAAAGAGATGAAACATACATTCCATTCAGAGGAGGAGACCAGTCCTTGTTTCCAAGTTCTACTATTAATCCAAAAAGTCTTTCCCCTTTTTCATTTAAAATATATTCCTTAGAAAAATGAACAGCACCACCATAAACAACGATCTCATTTCGTTCTTTATATTTTGCTACAATCGGGCAAGCAACACAAAGTGCAATTTGATCGATATTGCAGGAACCGAACTGATTTTGCATCAGGTCAAAAAAAACAAAATTTCCGGGTCTGATCTCATCAATCCCATCGAAATTATCCATTAAAGTGCAACTGGGAGTATCGCCAATAGAAATAACCAGCTTTGGAAAAGTTTTAAAATAGTGTAATTTAAGTTTCTGCATTTTTTGTAAGCAATCATTATGAATAGCTGTGATTTTGTCTATCGAACCAGCTGTGTAAGTATGACCGGAGTGTGTTAAGAAACCTTTGAATTCAATGAGATCAAAGTTCAATATACCCGTCAGGATTTCATCAAGTATGTCGATGTTTTCCGGGAGGATTCCTGTTCGGTGGTAACCGGCATCTATTTTGATGAATATACCTACTTTGTGTTTTAAGTTCTTTTTTAGAAAGTTAATTGACTCGATTGAAAGAATCAGGAGATTCAATTCAATCTTGGAAGCAAGTTCATTTATTTCATCAATTTCCAGCTTATTGAATGGAAAGGCGATGGTAATATCTTTCCAACCATGTTGAGCAAAATATTCTGCCATTGAAACAGAAGCTACAGTGATTGAGTTTATTCCAAAATCTCTGAACCGTTTTCCAATTTCTTTAGACTGATGTGTTTTAAAGTGAGGACGCAGTAATAGATCATACTTCCTGGCTTTTTCAGCCATTGTCTTGATATTGTTAAGGCATTTGGATTTATCCAGTAAAAGAGTGGGTTTGGTAATTTTCATATTTTATTCAGATCGATATTAAAACCGGCATTTTTTAATTCTTTTGTTAGTGTTGACTTCCAATCGTCCGTCTCATCTATTTTAATATATTCATATCCATGATAGTCTGCGGGGAGTTCAATATCTTCGTGGTGAAGGGTACTTACGTTCTTCCTGCCATATTTACCCACAAAGAAACCAACTTCTAATATAACGTTCTGTGTTGCACGGAATTGCAGTTCCTCGGAATACACACCACCCACATTATCCGGTGTTAACAGAGCAATGGCATATTTAACATCAGATTGATTCTGTACTTCGTCGATAAGAGTTTTACCCGCACCTGCCAGATCCTTCAGAATGATTGGCTCCAATCCGATATCTTTGAGAAAAGCCAGAACTTTCATCGTTATTTCGCAATCCGTTCCATGAACATAAAAGACCTTATTCTTTGCGGATTCTGTAGTTTCTTCGGTTTTGGATTCCAGAACGCCCAGGCTTATTTTTATCGAGTTAAGTTTGTTGAGTTTTTCCTCGATATCTTTATAGAGTTTTGCTGTTTTTTCATCTAATTTCAGGTCGGAGATCAGGATGCGCCCAATAGTCCATTCTGAGGAAGAATAGTCCTTTGCGATTGTATTCTTTTTGAATATTTTTTTTAGAAGTTCGAAATTTTCACTGTTCCAACTATTATATCTTTTTTCAGCATTTTTCCATTGGTTGATATTTGAAATGGGACCTTCTAATATCTGGCTTCCTTCGGTTATTTTTTTGTTTAATAATTTTTCTGCTTCTTCCAGAGGGATTTTAAGAATTAAGGATTTATCGATTTTTTTATCCTTTTTAGTCATATCGACTCCTTTTCTTCTCGATCTGGCAGATCGAGTTACTTTTTTCTTCTTGCTTCTCTTATGTTCCCTCTCTTGTGTTTGAAGAGAGGGACAGCAGGGTGAGTTATTCCACTACCTCTATCCTGATACCTTCCGAATGAGAAGTAAATTCCGGTGCATACATACACTGGATCGAGGTTATTCCGTTCGAGAAATCTCCCAGGTGGGTAATACGCAGCGGATATTCGAAAACGTAAGTTCCTTTGGGAAGATAATCGAAGAAGAAATTGGTGGCAGCATCACGGGTACTTTCGTAGTAGCCCAATCCATCCTGCCATTTGTAGCGTGAGATCACATTTTCCGGTTCCAGGCTGGAAGCGCGCATATCTTTCATGTGAACAAATTCCATATTTCTATCTACACGCAATTCGATACGGACAATAATTCTATCACCGATATTAAGTTCTGTCTTTTTGGTAACCGGTTCGATAACTTTACCGGCATCTGAGAATTTTTCGCGGAACAACTGCTTTTTAAGTTTCAATGGAGTCTCATGAGGAGTTATTTTATCAAGGTCTTCAAAATATTGCCAGTAGAGCGCACCCCAGGCAACCACATCATTTTTATTTGTGACTTTCACATTTCCCATTTTTGGTTTAAACTCGTTTGCAGACCAAGAAGTTTTAAAATATCCTGTTCCGGCTTCGATCTTCACATCATCCATTTTGGAAGGATCGATGAGTTTATCACCAAGCGTTATCTCTGCAAGTTTATCATTTTCCAGGAAGTCTATTCCTTTTAGAAGCAATGCATAGCAAGCTTCCACGGTTGCTTTGGTTGTTTTCCAATCCTGGGTCTGTTTTTGTTTGAGCAACCATACTTTCATATTTTCCACAGATTCCTTATCTTGACCAGCTTCATCAAAAGCTTCGATAAGCAGTGCCTGAGTTTCAATAGGAGCCTGATACCAGTAATATCCCGCATAATTTTCTTTCCAGTACATTCCCATTTCTTCAGAATAAAGTGAGAATTCCTTGAGCGATGCTATGATGTTT